>CAIRBI010000270.1 GCA_903876785.1 uncultured Gammaproteobacteria bacterium | reverse complement strand
GCACTCGTGATGGCCGATGCCTATATCAATCCCATGGTCATCGATTCCATCGGCGTGAGCGGCGAGATCTACTGCGGCGAGCCACTGCTGGAGAAACTGACCGGCGCACCCGTGGACGAGAAGGGCGCAAACTTCCGCGCCATCTCTCCGCTGGAATGGCTGCCGTGGGGCATCCCGCAGGAATACATCGTCAGCACCTATCGTTATCCACTGTCCGTGCCGAGAGAACTTGCTCAGGGCAAGACGGCGCTGCAGACCCTGCCAGACTATCCCGCCCTGGCGATCATCGCCGGTGACGAAGTGAGCGTGCGCATCATCGCCAGCGAGGAACATGGTGACTTCGTGAAGGAGGGCGCGCGCGGCTATCTGGCGACGATCTCGGCCGTACTGCGGCTGCTGGGCAAGGCCAGCGAGTAGTACCAATTCAGCGGCGTGTGTCTTTCCGCACATACCCGCAGCAGCAAATTGCGTTCAATCACCGTTGCCTGGTTTCGGCACGGTCCCGTCGACAACCATCGTAAAATCAAAGGAGTTGCCATGTCAGCAACCATGAAAGCAGCAGTCTTCATCGCCCCGGGCCGCATTGTGCTGGAGGACAGGCCTATCCCCGAACCCGGGCCTCTGGATGCGGTGATCCGCATTACGACGACCACCATTTGTGGCACCGATGTGCACATCCTGAAGGGCGAATACCCGGTGAAGCCGGGCCTGATCATCGGCCATGAGCCGGTAGGAATCATCGAAAAACTCGGGTCAGCCGTGCGTGGCTACCAGGAAGGCCAGCGCGTGATTGCCGGCGCCATTACACCTTCCGGGACTTCCAACGCGTCACTGTGCGGGTTTCATTCCCAGTGTGGCGGCCACGGCAGCAAGCACGGCTTCAAGGCGCTCGGCGGCTGGCGCTTTGGCAATACCATCGACGGTTCTCAAGCGGAATACCTGCTGGTGCCCGATGCGATGGCCAATCTGTCACTGATTCCCGATGGCCTGACCGACGAACAGGTGCTGATGTGCCCCGACATCATGTCGACCGGTTTGGGCGGAGCCGAATCCGCTGGCATCCGCATTGGCGACACCGTCGCGATTTTCGCGCAGGGCCCGATCGGGCTGTGTGCAACCGCCGGGGCCAGATTGATGGGTGCCACGACCATCATTGCCGTGGAGAGCATTGCCGAACGCAGCGCGGTATCGCGCCTCATGGGAGCGGATCATGTGGTCGATTTCCGCAAGGTCGATCCTGTTGACGAAATCATGCGCATCACCGACGGCCGTGGTGTCGATGTCGCCATCGAAGCGCTGGGCACGCAGCAAACGTTTTCTGCGGCGCTGAGTGTGCTGCGTCCGGGGGGAACGCTGTCGTCGCTCGGTGTCTATTCCACCGACCTGACCATTCCGCTTGGGGCTTTTGCCGCCGGCCTGGGCGACCACAAGATCATCACCAGTCTGTGTCCGGGCGGGAAGGAGCGCATGCGGCGTCTGATGGATGTCGTGGCGGCGGGACGCATCGATACCCGGCCACTGGTCACGCATCGCTTCAAGCTCGAGAACATCGAACAGGCGTATGAACTGTTCTCACATCAGCGGGATGGCGTGCTCAAGGTAGCCATCACGCCCTGACAGGGCGCGAGGGCAGTGGCAGCGCTGACCATCCGGGTGTGGATGGACGGCACCGAACGTCCCGATACACGCATTCCGCTGGTCGACGACCGCCGGGAGCACTTCGTCGAGGTGGCGCTGGACTAACCCACCTTGGTGGACTCGCTGCGTTTGCTCCGACCACTCCTGACCGGTCAGGCCAGTTGCGCGCCAGGCCGTCCATTC
>CAIRBI010000269.1 GCA_903876785.1 uncultured Gammaproteobacteria bacterium | reverse complement strand
GGGCGAGGCCGTGATGGCCCCCGCCAGCCCCAGCAGCGAGGCCACCAGTTCGCGGCGGCTCATGTGCTTGCGTTCGAATTTGTCGACCAGATTTTCGATTTCGTTCTTCATGACGATCTTCTCCGTGTTGTTGAATTCAACTTGTGGGAGCGGGCCTGCCCGCGATAGATTTTGTGCCAATTGTCGCGGGCGGGCCCGCTCCCACATTCAGTGGTTTTGCGCCTTCTTCCAGGTGCTGAGTTCGGAGGGCCGCAAGCCGTAGCGCGCCAGGACGCCCTCGTGGATGCGGCGCAACTCTTCGACAATCAGTGCCTGGACTTCCTTGCGCAACTCTTCGTCAGGCACGGCCGGTTCTACCGCCTGCCGGATCAGCGTCAATGCATCCTGTTGCGGCTGCATCACTACCTCACGAATCGTGTGCTTGATCAAATCTCGCCAGGCCAGCCGCAGTGGGTCCGGCTCCGCCAGCTCCTGCCGGATGGTCAGATATTCCTGCGTTGAACGCTCATACGCCCATACATACAGATCGCGCAGCAACTCCACGCGGGTCATTTCATAGACGCCGAGAATAGCACGACTGTAAGCCTGTTCTGGAACGCCGAGGAAGGTCAGTGGACAAAGATTGGCGCGGAACAGCGGCAGGTTGGCGGCCAGCCGCGAGGTGCGCTTGTTGATGTCCGCAAAGGGCTGCAGATAAGGCAGATGGACCATCAGGAAGAAGGACTGCTCGAACGGATCGCGAATCTGACTGGCCTTGTGCAACAGGACAGTCAGCGTCTCGTCGATTTGTGCCGGCACCGCTAGCGGGCGATAGACGCTCTGGCCGATGTCAACGATATGCTGGCGCACGCTGCCCTCGTCCTCTGGATTGGGCAGCAGATTCTCGGCGAGCGCGGCGTGCAGATTCATGATCGTGAAGCGGTCCAATGTCATTGATTGTCCCGATGCGGGGTCCAGTCCCGGCGCACCGCAATTCTCCGCCAGCAATTCAATGGCGTTCTTGTGGTTCAGAATCATCTGCGTTTCTCCGGCCGCTTTGCCTTGTGCCGCCCGCCCATGCTCGATCAGTTCGCGCGTGTCCAGCCGCGAATAAGTGTTGCCCTCCAACTGGCTCGATGCCCAGGACAGATCGATCAGCAAGCGATTGAGAATGGCGCGGCTGAAGGTCCCGGCAGGAGCATCGACCTTCGCGGTGGTGCCGATGCGATGCAACTGGCGCCGCAGAGATGCCGACAGGTACCAGCTGGTGTTGGGCTGGTACGCATCAAGGAAGTCGCGCTGATACCCGACCGGATGACGCGCCTGCACGGGTTGATCCACATAGGCCAGAATTTCCCGGCTGTCGGCTGACAAAGGGATGAAAGACGGGAACGCATTGAGGGCGTAGGGCGAATCGATGCGGGGTTCGGCGAGAGCATATGTGTAAGTCTGGGATTGTGGTGCCCCTCGTGCGATGAAGTAGCGACGGGCACGCCCTTCGCCGTTGGCGACGATCTGGCGTCTTGAGATCAGGCTACTGATCCAGCGCTGCGCCGTACGCCGCGGCAGGTGCGGATGTTGAGCGAGCAATGCGGCCAGCGTCAAACCGTCAGGCGCCGCCTGAATGGTGGGCAACAAGTCAGTAGCGGAATTGAGGTTGTTCATGGTGGCGCCGTTCTTTGCACGAAGTGGCGCCATTATGGCGCAGTTATTAGAACGGCGCCACTACAGCGCCGCTGACTGTGGGAGCGGGCCTGCCCGCGATTAGAATTAAGCACGGAGCCTGTGTCTTTTCGCGGGTGGGCCCGCTCCCAAAGGCGGCCCATATGCCACGCCCCTGCCCACGAGACATAAGGCTCTCTGGCTCTGTACTTCAATTCCCCAAGTGACTATGCTGCCCCGGAAATGGCCCTGAATCTCCCGCACTCACGGCCTCCAGTGCAGTCGGGAAGAGGATGTTCATGCGCTCACTCTGGTCCGCTATTTCTTGGTCCGTTATTTCCGCAAGTCTCCTGTTTTCCACCGCCGCGCACGCCGCGCCGCTCTGGCAGTTCGAGGCAGACTCCGCCGCCACTGCCGCGACTGTGCAACTGCCCGCCAATGCGGTGAACGCCCAGGCTGTCACGCTCTCCGCCTCCATGCTCGACGCCCTGACGATCGGCAGCGAACTGACCCTCTCGCTGGCCGGGCAGGACCTCATTTTTACAGTGGCCGCAGAGCAACGCTTCGACAACGGCGACCGTGGTCTGCGTGCCGTGCTCGTGGGCGGCGACGGCAGTCAGATCGTCTCGATGACCATTGGCGCCTCCACCGTGATGGCTACAGTCTACGCGCCGCAGGGCAAATACGTGCTGCAGGCCCAGCGCGAAGCTGGCGGCGAAGGCGGCCGCTACGTCGGCTATGTGTTCAACGAATCCTCTGGCATCTGGATGCTGCCGATGGACGAGGGAGCGAGTGCCGGTTCTTCGCGAGCGGGCTCGCTCCCACAGGGTGGACTGCAACTGCAGCAAGCCGTCGCCAGTGCGGATGTCAGCATCAGCCAGAGTTTCAGTGCGACGCCCGTGATGATCGGCAGCACGTTGGATGCCACCATCGAGATCACCAACAACACCGGGTCAGTGATCAATGGCGAAACCCTGAAAATCCAGGACATTTTCGATAAGGCCGAATATCTGGACAGCAGTGTCGGCTGCACGTTCAAGAACGTTCAATACAGCAATGGCACCTTCAAGGAAGTGCATTGCCCGGTGAACAATCTGGCCGCCGGCGCCAAATTCAGTGTCTCCTACAGCGTGCGCGCCACTGCGCAATCCTCGCCCTCGATCGCCAGCAGCGTCGTGCTGGACAGAGCGAATGACACCACCTTCATCACCGCCGTATACGACACTCTCAAGGACACCGACAACGACGGCATCAGCGATTTCAACGAGAACATCCTCGGCACCAACCTCAATAGCGCCAGCACCGGACCACAGGAAGGCGCGAATGCCGAGATCGATCTTCTGCTGGTGTACACGCCGCGCTTTGTCGCCGATTCCAGCACCGGCAACCCCATTCAGGATCTGAACCAGCTGATGCAGGAAACCAATGACATGTACGCCACCTCCGGCGTCGGCATCACCTTCCGCGTCGCCGCTTACCGCCAGGTGAACTACACCGGGACCACGGGGCTTTCCCCGATGCTCGACGCGATGGCCGAGGGCGAGGGGGTGTTCAAGGACATCAACTTCCAGCGCATGGCCAGCGGTGCCGACCTGGTGGTGCTGGTGGATGGCTTCAACGAAGGGTCGGATGAAGTGTGTGGTCTGGCACACGGCGGTGGTACGGCCACGCTCGGCGATTTCAGCGACACCAGCTCGCGCGCCGTATTCGCCGTGAACTACCGTGCCGGTGTGCAATCCGGCCGTGGCGCGGGCTGCGACAACATGACGGTGGCGCACGAGATCGGCCACCTGCTCGGCCTCGGGCATTCGTGGGTGGAGCAGAACCAGAAAGGCGAGATCATCGGCACCTTCCCATGGTCGCTGGGGCATGGCGTCACCGGCTCGTTCCACACCATCATGGCCTACGACGAACACTTCCCCAACGGCGTGCAGCTGCCGCTGTTCTCCAACCCCCGCCGCAACAATTGCAAAGCGCAGGCCTGCGGCGTGCCGCGTGACAACCCCACCTCCGGCGCCGATGCCGTTCTGGCGCTGAACACCGTGCGCTTCCAGGCCGCACGCTACTTCAGCCCGCGCCCGGCCGTCAGCCTTGTCGCTGCCAATGGCTCTGCCACAGCCGCCACGCTGAAGGCCGGCGTCATCCGCACTGGCGGCCCGCAAGGCACCAGCACCACCTTCGCCTCACAGTTCACGGGCACCGACGCACTCAGCCTGGTCGGCGACCTCACCATCGACCCCGCGCACGTCGGCCGCAACGGCAAGACCCACATGGTCATCGCCGCACAGGGCGTCGGCTACTTCCAGGTGAACGCCAGCGGCGGCTATGTCCCATGGGACGGCAACCCGGCGACACTGCAAGGCAGCATCGCCTCGCGCCCGCTGAAGTCCGTTGAACAGCTGACAGTCTTCAAGGACCTGGCGTTTGCCAGCGTCGGCATTCCCCAGGTGTCGCTGGTGGTGTTCTTCGCCTACTCGGTGGATGGCACTGACACGTTTATCTACAGCGGCTCGGGAGTGCCGTTGACGATCAAGTGATGGGTGGACGGATTCCAGCTGGCAGGCCTATAATCGAGTCACAGGTAAGCGTGAGATTGGTAGAGGTTGCTGGAAACGGCGGCAGCCCAGATGGGCGGGATCCTCGACCTCAGGACCTGTATTTTTTGCAAGACGCCCGCTTTCATGCGGGCGTCTTGTTTTCTAAGTCAGGATTTTTCATTGACTGTTTGAATAATTCGCTCAATTGCCAGTGAATCCGCGCACCAGAATTTCAGGCCAAAACCCTCTAACTTTTTCTCATGTCGATAGAGTGTCGGTGCCAACAACCGCAAGTAGCGATCCTCGATCTCGCCGTACTGATTTTTGTTCACGGCAAAATAGACCCCGGATGCCAGTGCATCTGCGAGTTGCAGGCCAGCGAGCTGATCATGATTGACGGCACGCAAGAGCGAGGGATCGACAATCTTCCAATCTACCAGCGAGTCTTGCGCTTCATTGCTGTGGCGTATGCGCTCCAGATATTCGCGCAAGTCATCGTAGGACATTGCGCTGCGGTTTGAATAAATCAATTCCACGCGACCATCACCTTGCCCAGCTCTGTAATTGTCTCGACATAGCCACGAGACCCGCTCTGCCAACAGTTTGGTTGCGTGACGGTAAAGCGAGTATTTCTGTTGCTGGTATTTCTCTGGCTCGTCGATTGAAGGCTTATGAATCAAGACATTGACAGATATTGCGCTGGACTCTCCAATCAGTCTGGCTAGAGGGACTCTCTGTTCGTGCTTTAGATCCCGGAAATGCAGGGCATGATTGTAGGGTTTCTTGAGAAGGTCGCGTGCACGCCGCGCCAATTGAACAGCAAGAAGGTCTTCCTGCTTTCTGAATACCAGCGCGGAAAGCACAAACCAACGCGAGCTCCCTTGCTCGTTGGGCAGAAATTTGAATCCCTCGCATCCGGATTCGTCTATGTAGGCAACAAAGCTGGTCGTCATCAAAAAGCATCTCCCTGATGACTACCAAAGATAGATCACATCCGTGATGCTCGCTTGAAACAAGCCAGCCCTCACAAACTGCCGATCTCACCATGCCTATTACTTGGCTGCTGTCGGTAGAGTTATCACCGCCAAGGTGATGCGCGAGATACACGTCAACTTGCCCTCCTCATTCTCGATACGAATCTCCCACACCTGCGTGCTGCCCCCGATGTGAATCGGCCGCGCGGTGCCCGTCACCCAACCCGACGCCACCGAGCGAATGTGATTCGCATTGATCTCCAGCCCCACCGCCGCCTGATGCTCCCCGCGCAGACAGTAGTTCGCCGCGATGCTGCCCAGCGTCTCGGCCAGCAGCACCGACGCCCCGCCATGCAGAATGCCATGCGGCTGCACCGTGCGCGCATCAACCGGCATGCGGCCGCAGAGATAATCGTCACCGATCTCCGTGACCTCGATGCCGAGGCTGTGCGCGGCGGTGTCGCGGTTGGTGGCGGAGATGTGTTCGAGGGTGGGGGGGCGGGTCCAGATGGGCATAATGTCTCCTTTTAGGGAATTTTTGGCATTTCATCGCGAGCAAGTGTTTGAAATGCTTTGGCGATGAAATACAGTCGAAACCGCACAACCTTCAGGGTGCGACTTTGGGCGCAATACTCCACTCCGCCAACTGCTGACTGGCTTTCAATTTCGCCCGTTGATGTTGCATGGCGTGAAACACTCCATCCAGATTGCGATGCTCGGCATCGATCAACGGCAGCGCTGCCTCGGCCTCGATATAAAACTTCTGTCGCATTCGCTCGTCATCAAGATATGCCTGTTCCCACCAGTGGATGATGTGATCGCGTGACTGCTGCAGCAGACCCGCCGATGGCAGTTTGTCACTCTTGGAATTGTTGGCGCTTGTCGTGGTGGGCATGAGATTCCACAGATCGTTATTGAGCCAGCGTGACCATGGGAAGCAATGATCGACGGCGTACTTCTCATTGGCGATGATTAGCCTCTTGTGTGTCCACACGCACTCAACTTGTTGTCCCTGATTGTGCAGTTGCTGGATGCGCTCGCTGACTTTTGTCGTATCGCGTTTGGCGTCTATCCACTGGAATGCGCCGCTGTAGACGTTGGTGTCGTACTGGAAGCTCCAGGTCTGCATCAGCTTCACCCACTCGTTGAAGATGGCTGGCTCCAGCCAGCAGGCGTATTGGCTGAAGCATTGCCATAGCGCTGCGGGGATGCGGAAAGTGCCGAACTTCTGCAGGCTTTCGCGAGTGATCTGCCAAGGTGCAGAGCCATGCTTGACCGTCGTCGTCTCACACTCGAATACCTGTCGTGTTTCACCGGGGTAGGTGATGTAGCGGGCCGGCATCTTCTTGATGTTGATGCAGGCATCGCTAATAGCGCCGACAAGGCGCGGTGCAACATTGGCGTCGAATGACGCGCCTATGCGCAGATCATATGGGGAAAGATCCTGCAGGCTGTAAAAGTGATCCTGCTTTGCCCAGCCGTAGCCGCTTTGTGTCGCGTGATTGACGGTTGGTGTTTGAATCAGATTATGACGCAGCACCAGCGGCATATATGTCTTCAGCCAGTAAAGGCCGACCAGGCCGAATGGAATTTCAACCCAGTCGTCGCTGCGCTTCGTCACCATACCCGGCGCACCTTCGGCGATGCGAATCAGCACGCGCAAAAGGCCAAGTTTGTAAGAGGCCGCCTTGTTGTCATTGACGATGATGTGCCGCAGCAACGGCAGACTGCCCGTGCCATCGTCCGGCAATGTGAACACCACCGTATCCCACTCGACTTCCTGTCGCCGCAAGTCGTTTCCGCGGAAACGTCTTTTGTTCACCAGCGCGCGATCCTGTGCCAGGCGAATCAACTCATCCGCGCTGATGGGGTGAAACCGTCCGGCGGCGTCTGGTCCAAGACGCAGGGAAATCACCAGCATGCCGCCGGGCGCGAGCAGTTCGCTGACGATGCGCATGGCGCGCTCGTGTTGCACAGGCGTCAGATGCATCCATACGGCGCTGATCAGGATGAGCTGGAAGCGTTGATCCAGCGAGCGCAGTTGCTTCAATTCCGGCAAAGCGTCGTCGAGCCATGTGACGCCACCAATGCTGGTGCTGGAACTGGCCGCCGCATTGATGGTGTGCTGCTCACCCAGCACACGCAGTTCGGCGTTCGGCTCAACGGCAACGACATCCCAGCCCTTGCTGGCCAGCCATGCGGAATCGCGGCCGCTGCCCGCGCCGATGTCGCACGCGAGCCCGGCTTGTGCGGGTAGCAGATCGAGCCAGCCACGGTGCACGTCGTCGGGATTCAGTGAACTGTATTGTCGGAACAGATCGCTGGCGTTCCGGGTGTAGTAGTCCATGAGTGTGTCTGGCGTCCGGTAGAGATCAGGATATCCGGAGTTTCGGGGGAGGGTGGGGGAAAGTCAACTGTCGTGGCGATCTGCAAGGCTGGAGCTATTTCGCCAACTGGGCCATAATCCATGCTGTAAGTATCGAGGTGAAGCCCATGCTGCTGGATGTCCTGCACACAAACAAAGACCGTATCAATGCGCTCGGTAGCCAGTATGGTGCGAGGCGTATCCGGGTCTTTGGGTCTGTTGCCCGGCGCGAAGAGCGGCCTGATAGCGATGTCGACTTCCTTGTGGATTTCCCAAGAGGGTACGACATGTTTGCCCAGCGGCTCGCTCTTGCTGATCAGTTGGAAATCCTGCTAGCTCGTCGCGTTGAAGTAATCCCGGAGCATGAGCTGAACCGTCACATCAAGGATCGAGTTATTGGCGAGGCGGTGGAGCTTTGAGCAATCCGTGGCAGCCCTATGTCGGCCATATTGCTTCAGCCCTCCATCAACCCCTCCACCGCCTGCCGATCCAGCGTCTCCTTCTCCAGCAACGCATCAATCAATTTCTGCAGTAATTCGCTATGCGTCTGCAGCGTGCTGATCGCCAGCTGCTCGGCGGCGCTGACGATGCGGCGCACTTCTTCGTCGATTCTGCGGGCGGTGTCTTCGCTGAAGTCTTTTTCCTGCGTCAGTTCATAGCCTAGAAAGGGATGTTCGGCACCACTGCGGAAGTGCACGGGGCCGATGACGTCGCTCATGCCCCACTGGGTGACCATCATGCGGGCGAGGTGGGTGGCTTGTTCCAGATCGTTGGCGGCGCCGGTGCTGACGTTGCCGCACAACAGCTTCTCTGCGGAGCGTCCGCCCATCAGCACTGCGAGGCGGGTCTGCAGGTAGTCTTCGGAGTAGTTGTGGCGGTCCTCGGTCGGGAGTTGTTCGGTCATGCCCAGCGCGCGGCCGCGCGGGATGATGGTGATCTGGCGCAGCGGGTCGCTCTCCGGCAGCTTGAGCGCGATTACCGCATGGCCGCTCTCGTGGATGGCGATGCGCTTGCGCTCCTGCGGGTTGAGCAGGTCCTTGCGTTCGCTGCCCAGCAGCACGCGGTCGTGGGCCTTGCTGAAGTGTTCGCGGGTGACGTTCTCGGATTTGGCGCGTGCGGCGAGCAATGCGGCTTCGTTGACGAGGTTGGCGAGGTCTGCGCCGGAGAAGCCGACGGTCATGCTGGCCAGCTCCTGGATGTCCACGTCGGCGTTGACGGGCACCTTGCGCAGATGCACTTTGAGAATCTCCTGGCGCGCGCTGTGCTGCGGCAGCTCCAGCGTGACCTTGCGGTCGAAGCGGCCCGGCCGCAGCAGCGCGGCGTCGAGCACGTCGGGCCGGTTGGTGGCGGCGAGCACTACCACGGCGACATCGGCGGTGAAGCCGTCCATCTCTGCGAGCACCTGATTCAATGTCTGTTCACGTTCGTCATTGCCGCCGCCCAGGCCGGTGCCACGCATGCGGCCCACGGAATCGATCTCGTCGATAAAAATCAGAGCGGGCGCCTTCTTGCGCGCCTCCTGGAACATGTCACGGACCCGTGAGGCGCCGACACCGACGAACATCTCGATGAACTCCGAGCCGCTGATGCTGAAGAAGGGCACGCCGGCCTCGTGCGCGGTGGCCTTGGCGAGCATGGTCTTGCCGGTGCCAGGTGGCCCCATCAGCAGCACGCCGCGCGGCATGCGGGCGCCGAGCTTGCGGAATTCGGCCGGGTCACGCAGGAAGTCGATGATCTCCTGCAGTTCGCGCTTGGCCTCGTCGGCACCGGCGACCTGAGCAAAACTGATGTCGTTATCGGTGGCCTCGAACAGGCGGGCACGCGAACGGGCGAAGCCGAACATGCCGTCTTTGCCGCCACCGCCCATGCGCTGTTGCACGACGCGGGTGAAATAGAGGAAGAACAGCGCAATCATCAGCCATGGAAGAATGGTCACCAGAATCTGCAGCCACGCGGGGCGTGTGGAGGATAGCGCGCTGATCTGCACGCCGTGCTCTTCCAGCAGGGGAAGCAGCTGCGGGTCATAGAGGGCAGGTGCCACGGTGCTGAAGGTGGCGGAGGCTTCCGCCGGTGCCGAGCCCTCGCGATAGGCGCCCAGGATCTCGTTGCCGCTGAAGCTGATGGCCGAGACGGCGTTTTCCGTGACAGCCAGCTTGAATTGGGTATAGGTGATCTTGCTGCTGCCGCCCTGCAGTGTCGCCATCATCAATGAGTAGACGATGAACACGGTGACCACCCACATGAAGCTGTGAATGTCGAACAGGGGCGCCTGCGCGGGCTTCTTCTCGGGCTTCTTCTCGGACTTGTTCTCGGAAGAGTAGGGTGGAGTCTGTGCTGCCATGAAGGCTCCGCTGCTTTGGAAATGCGCTGATAGTTGTTTGGCATTGAGTATAGAAGTGAAAGTGCCGCAAAAGCTATGCGACAATCGGCGCAATACATTGAGGTGCATCATGGCGGGCAACGGATCAGGCAGCAATTCAGGCAAGGGCACGGCGGCAGACAAGGCGCTGGACGCGCAGCGGCGTTACATCGCCGAGCGGGAGCGGGGCTATCGGGAGCAGGCGCTGAAACTGTATCCGTGGATCTGCGGACGCTGTGCGCGGGAATTCACGCGGGCCAATCTGCGCGAGCTGACCGTGCATCACGTCAATCACGACCACGACTGCAACCCGGTCGATGGCAGCAACTGGGAGCTGCTGTGCCTCTATTGTCACGACGAGGAGCACAGCAAGTTCGCCAACTTCATCCGCTATGG
>CAIRBI010000268.1 GCA_903876785.1 uncultured Gammaproteobacteria bacterium | reverse complement strand
GTCGAGGTGCTCGACTTCCTTGGCGTGGACTCCGGCATGACCGTGGTTGATCTGTATGCGGCCGAGGGCTACTTCACCTATATCCTCGCCAAGGCCGTCGGACCGGACGGTGTGGTCTACGCGCAGACCCCGCCACGCAGTGCCAGCGGCCAGGATGACCGCGTCGACATGACGCAGGGCGATGCGCTGCAGCAGAAGGTCAGCGCCGGCAATCTGACCAACGTCGTGCGGCTGGAGATGGCGGTACAGGATCTCGATCTGCCTCCGGAATCCTTAGACTTCGTGCTGATCTCGCAGATCCTCCATGATTACTTCAACGCCAACCCGCTGCGCGGGCAGCAGATGCTGGAACAAGTCCGGGCGCTGCTAAAGCCGGGCGGACTCGTGGGTATCATCGATCATGTGGGCAATCCGGACAGTGACAACCTGCGCATGCATCGCATGCGCAAGACGGACGCCGTGCACGTCGCCGAACAGGCCGGCTTCATCGTCGAGGCAGACAGCAACCTGCTGCACAATCCGGCAGACAATCACCGCCGCTCCATCTTCGATCCCATGCTGCAACGCAATTCGGATCAGTTCTTGCTGCGGCTGCGCAAGCCCTTGCAGTAAGCACCGCGAAATAAAGGCAGCCACCGGATCATTCTTGCACCGCTTCAAACTTGTTTGTTACGCTCGGGACACCTGCTGAACGCATCGGCTAAGATCAGGAGAACAACAATGATCAACCGTCTTTCCGCCCCAGTTCATTCCGCGCCGACCGCCATAGTGGGTGCCGCGCTCCTGCTTTTGAGCCTTTCTCTGCCGAACGCGCTGCTCGCCCAACAGACCGGCTACACAGCGCCCCGCACCGCCGACGGCAAGCCTGACCTGCAGGGGCTGTGGACCAACAACACCATCACTCCTCTGGAGCGTCCCGAGCGCTTTGCGGGCAAGCCCACTCTGACCGAAGAAGAGCAGCGTGCCTGGGAACAACAGGTCGCAGATCGCACAGCCGAGGCGGATCTGCCCAGCGATCCGAACCGAGCGGCCCCCACCAAGGGGCAAATCGACCTGGAGGACAGCTACAACAGCTTCTGGTTTGACGACGGTACCACTGTCGCCATCTACAACGGGGAGCGCCGCACCTCGCTGGTGGTCGATCCGCCCGACGGACGCATCCCTGCACCGACCGCTGCCGCTCGTGCGCGCATGGAAATGGCTGCCGAACAGCGCCGTCTGGGCCCCGCAGATGGCCCAGAATCCCGCTCGCTGGCCGAACGCTGTCTGCTCTCCTTCGGCTCCAGCGGAGGGCCGCCCATGCTGCCAGCTCTCTACAACAACCTCTATCAGATCGTGCAATCCCCTGGCTATGTCATGATTCTGGTGGAGATGGTGCACGATGCGCGTATCATCCGCATCGACGACGAACCGCTGCCAGTCATGTTTCAGCCCTGGCTGGGTGATTCGATAGGTCGCTGGGAAGGCGAAACACTCGTCGTCGAGACTAGCAACTTCAACCCCCAGCAGAGCTTTCGCGGTTCGTCAGACCAATTCAAGGTCACGGAGCGCTTCACGCGCGTCGGGCCCGATACCATCAATTACAGCTTTACCGTGAACGACCCGGACACCTTCATCTCAGCGTGGACGGCGGAGATCCCCATGAACAGGACCGCAGACAAAGTGTACGAATACGCCTGTCACGAAGGGAACTACGCATTGCCGGGTATATTGGCAGGCACAAGGGTTGAAGAGCGGAATTCAGGAGCCAATCAGTAACATGGAAGACGTTATCGACATATTGCGGGAACACAACGAACCAGTGCCGGTGCCACTTGAGTTGCCGGACGAGGATCTGCTGGTCGAGATCGAAGAAGAGCTGCTGATCTCCATGCCGGACGACCTGCGCTATTTCCTGCTCACCGTCAGTGATGTGGTCTGCGGCAAGCTGGAGCCGGTGACCGTCACCGACCGCAATTCGCATACCTATCTCCCAGAGGTTGCGGCCGTCGCCTGGAGCCTGGGCCTTCCGCGTCGCTACCTGCCGATCTGCGAGAGCAACGGCGCCTATTACTGCATCGGTCAGGATGGCACCGTGCTGTTGTGGGATCAGCGCATTGGCGACGAGAGCTGGGAGAATATCTGGCAATGGGCCAGGGAAGTCTGGCTGGCCGATTGACGAACCGATTGACGGAAAAGCCAATACCTGAAAACTGACAAGGAGAGAGCATGACTGCAGCCCTGTTGTGGATGCTGGTAGGAATTGTCCTGATCATTACCGAGTTGCTGGTCACCGGTATTGTCGCCGTATTTTTCGGCATCGCCGCCATCATCACTGGCCTGCTGCTGCAGTTCGGGCTGATCGAGACATTGGCGATGCAGTACGCCTCGTTCGGCATCATCAGTGTCGCCACCCTGGTCCTGGCCCGCAAGCGCATGACGCACTGGTTCCGGGGTAACACCAAAGACAAAACGGAACAGAGCCCGAGCTTTCAGCAGGATATCGGCGAACGCGCCACAGTGATCAACGACTTTCAGCATGGCTGCGGCCGCGTCACCCTCAATGGCGTGAGCTGGACAGCCTCCTCTGCAGAGGAATTGAAAGCAGGCGAACCAGTCTGGGTCATCTCCAACGAGGGCATCCGGCTGACGGTCTCCCGCGAACGACCCACCAACTGAAATCAACCCCTATTGGAATTAACCAGAGGACATCAGCATGGAACAGCTCACCCCCGGCAACCTGCTCGCGATTGGTTTTGCCATCGCCATCATCATCACTATCGCCAAGACGGCACGCATCGTTCCGCAACGCTCCAACTTCGTCGTGGAACGGCTGGGCAAGTATTCGCGCACACTCGACTCCGGCTTTCATCTGCTGATTCCCTTCATCGACAAGGTCGCCTACCAGCACACACTCAAGGAAGAAGTCATCGACGTGGAACGCCAGACCTGCGTCACCCGCGACAATATTCAGGTCGGCATCAACGGCGTGCTCTACATGCAGGTCGTCGATGCGCAGAAGGCCAGCTATGGCATCAACAACTACCGCCATGCCGCATCGCAACTGGCTCAGACCACCATGCGCTCCGTCATCGGTCAGACTGACCTCGACAAGACCTTCGAGGAGCGCGCCAAGATCAACGAAGACGTGGTCAAAGCCCTCGACGAAGCGGCCAGCCCCTGGGGCATCAAAGTACTGCGCTATGAAATCTCCGACATCGAACTGCCCGTCAGCATCAAAGATGCCCTAGAACAACAGATGCGCGCCGAACGCGAACGCCGCGCTGCCATCGCCAAATCCGAAGGCGAACGCCAGGCCATGATCAACGTCTCCGAAGGCCAGAAGCAGGAAGTGATCAACCTCTCCGAAGCCGACAAGATGCGCCAGATCAACGAAGCCGAAGGCCGCGCCAAGGAAATCGAACTGATCGCCATCGCGACCGCCGAAGGCCTGCGCAAAATCGCCGCCGCGATTCAGGAGCCCGGCGGCCAGCAAGCCGTGAGCCTGCGCGTCGCCGAACAATACATCAAGGAATTCGGCAACCTCGCGAAGACCAACAACACGATGATTGTCCCGGCCGAACTGGCCAATGTCGGCGCGGCAGTGGCGGGGCTGACGGAGATGTTGAATATTGTGAAGCCGAGGGTTGGGTGAAGGGTATGCTCATGCGTAAGTTGTACGACTTTTCCGATTCCACAAAGAACCCGTATGCCAATCGCTCGAAAAAGCAAATCGCGGTTCGCATAGATGAAGACACCATCGACTACTTCAAGGAAATGGCGGAGACCAAAGGTATTCCGTATCAGAGTTTGATAAACCTCTATCTCAGGGATAGTGCTGCAGACAATAAAGAGTTGAAGACGAAGTGGGAGTAATATCACAATGAATCTGACACTAGTATGAGCTGGAAAAAGTTTCTACCCATCGTCTAAACAACCACTTCAGGCCAGCGCCAGCAACGCTTCGACACGTTTCCGCGGGAACGGCTTTTCCGGGAAATTTGCAGTTTCTTCATCCGCGACGATCGATGGCTTTAAAGCGCTGTTTATGTGTACATGTTATAGCGCTATCTCGATGCTTTCGCTGATAAATAAGCACGTGGATTTTCACGGAAAAAGTCTCAATAGAGCGTGACCGCGAGCCTGTTATCCAGCGGAGCCTTCTCAATCATCATATGGTGACAGTTGTGGCGATTAAAGTGCTGAGGCACCGCATCAGGGGAGTTCATCCTCATCAAGCTGCTTGTCGTTCAAGTCATCCGCCTCAGAAGACTCGCCCTTCTGCTTGCGGCGGGTCACACTCAGCCAATCCAGTGACACCCCTGAGATGGCGTTGAAGCGTGAGATGCGATAAATGATCTGCAGGAACTTGGGACGCCTACGCACACGGGGCTCGACAGCGCGCGGAATGAACCAGGCGGCCACGGCAATGCGCAGCACGCAACTGGCAATGAAGACCAGATAGAGCGGACTGAGCAGATCATCCATGAGCGGCACCACCTCCACAACTGTCGGCGCCGTCGAGGCAATCCAGCCGCCAACAATCGCGCCCAGAAACACTGCGCAGGCACTGAGGGCCGACTGCATCGCCGCATATACTGCGAAGTCACTCTTGTGAGGCCGGATGTCGTAGAGGTAGTTGGCGGTGCTGAGGCTGAAGCCGCTCCACACGAAGCCGGACACCATCTGTACGACCAGCAGATAGTAATGATCTGGCGAGAACAGCCACAGCACGGGCACCACCGGAATGATGACGCTGGAGATCATCATCACCAGACGGTTGCCGAAGCGATCGCTGAAGCGGCCCCAGAAACTGAGCGTGAGGAACTGGGTCAGAATCGAGGCAATGGCATTGAGGCTGTATTCCAGATAAGTGAACTGCAGGTCGCGCAGCATATACACGGCGAAAAACGGCGCGGAGATCGCCACGACGCCCTGCATGCTGGCCACGAAGAAGCTGTAGTCTCGAAAGGTCTTGTCTTTAAGTGAGGCGCGCAGTTGCTGCATGCTGTGCAGAAACCCTTTGCGCCCCGCCGTGTGAGTGTGCGGGTCCGGGTCATGCATCTGCGCCAGCAGGCGACTGGAGATTCCACGCCCGACAGCGGCGGTCGCAAACAGCAGCGCAAACCCCAGCCACACGACGCCAAGTTTTTCACTTAGGGTAAGAAGAGCGCCGCCCGCCACGAAGATCCCCAGCGACGACATCATCGTCAGGCGCGTACGTGAGGCGAAGAACACGCCACGCCGGCGCTGCGGCACGATGCTACCCATCCACGCACGCCACTGCGGTTGGATGAAGTTCATGCAGGAAAAGTAGAACACCGCCAGGGTGATCAACCAGCCGACCGAATGAGTGCTGCGGCTGAGCGCCAGAAAGGACAGCAGCAACACGACCACCGCCTGCACCGCCGCCGTCATCACCACCAGCGGCTTGCGTGGCAGGTAATTCCCCAGCCAGGCGGAGAGCAACTGGGCCAGCGCGCCAAAGAGCTGAGGAATGGCCGTCAGCCAGCCCATCTGCACGGCACTGGCATTCAGGAACACGGCGAAGGCGTTGAAGAAATTGTCCCCGGTCGCCGTCATGGTGGCCGAGGCCACAGCCTCCTGCTGCGAGAGCCGCAGCGTCGGGCGCAGCCACTGCGTGCGGCTGCGGGCCACACCCGTCTCCACTGACGGAACTGCAGGAGGCTGATCGGATGCTTCGGTCATGGGAGTTTGAAATGTTGTCTGAAATTATGCCTGAAGTGATTTTCAGACCTTCAGGATCATCGAAAATCCGGGGCATTGCAATCTCCTGCGATCGCGGGCAGGCCCGCTCCCACTCAACTTGCAAGTCCTGCGGTGCGCTACTATATTCGGAGTATTACTTTCAGTTTGCTGAAATCATGGGAGCCATTCATGCCTGACCAGATATTCGTGACCTGCCCGCACTGCCATCGCAAGAACCGGCTGCCCGCCGCGCGCCTTAGTGAGGATGGCAACTGCGGCGCCTGCAAGGAAACCCTGTTTACTGGCAAGCCCGTCGACCTCTCGCAAAGCAACTTCGAACAACATCTGGGCTCAGACCTGCCGTTGGTCGTCGATTTCTGGGCGCCCTGGTGCGGGCCTTGTCGGCAGTTTGCGCCTGTGTTCGAGGATGCCGCTGCGGCATTGGAACCCCGCGTCAGGCTGGGCAAGGTGAATACGGAGGCAGAGCAGGCGCTGTCACAGCGATTCGGCATACGCAGCATTCCCACATTGATGATGTTCAAGAAAGGCAAAGAAGTCGGACGCGTCTCCGGAGCCCTGCCGCCTGCACAATTCAATCGCTGGGTCACCCAGCATTTGTAAGCAGACAAATTGTCAAGCTGGCGCACCGGTCATTGCATCGATGACAACCTCCCCTGGGCACGGCACAGCGTCCGGACTGTGCGAGCGCAACATGCCCCTGGATTTGCGTCAGCGAATTCCTCTGTGCGAATACAAGTAGTACACTCGCCGCGCATATTGTGTACAGTGCGCATGACAGATTGCGCCCAAACAGTTTTCGGCAAGGCTCTCAGAAAAGGAGGTTAATAAATGAACATCAGTAAATGTGTGGTGTTGTGTGCAGCACTGTCTGTGCTCGCCGCGTGTGGCAGCAACAACAATCTTCCCTATCCGCGTGCCACGATGTTTCCGGGCACCGAGCAGCAGAAGCTGCAATCCGCAAATCATTGGGAAGTCCTTGCGCAATACGAGTCCGAGCAGATATTGAGCAGTTTCGGCGAAGCCGCGGCAGGCACCCGCCCGCTCTTTCTTAATAGTCCCTCTGAAAACCCCGCCCCATTCGAGCGGGCCTATCACAACCTTTTGACATCCGCGCTTGTGGGAGCAGGGGCCGATGTCATGCTCAGCCCCGAAGATGCCTTGATGAACATTCACTACGATGTGCAGGTTATCGAACACGACAGCCGCGAAGGATTACCGGCACGCCCCGGCACCTACACCGCGTTTTTTGTGGCAGCAGCCGGGTTGGGAGATACGCAGTACTGGACTCATCAGCACCTGGCACTGATTCCGGTGGCCATGACGGTTGATCTGTGGAACAACTTCCGCAAGGACACCAAGGCAGAAGTCACCGAGGTCATCATCACCACACGAGTCCAGGACAGCCGGCAGATCACCCACTCGGACAGTCGCGTGTACTACTTCAATCCCGAAGACATCGCGCACTACCGCGATCAGGGCAGAACTTTCAATGTCGTCACGGCCGGAGGTAATTGAGAAATGCTGAAGCCCTTGCTTGCAGTCAGCCTTTTACTCAGCGCCCTTCTGCTAACGGGTTGCCTGAATGATCCCTATACCACCAGCAGCGATGTGATCATCAGTTCCAATCGCGCGGCGGCCAACAACCTGATCCGCATGGCGGGTAAGGAAATCCAGCCGGGAGCCAACATCATTGCGGCCAGTTTCGCCAGCATAGATGATCTGACCCAGTCCTCTTCATTCGGGCGTGTGACCTCGCAGCAACTGGTTTCCCAGCTGACGGCATCGGGCTACTCTGTGGTGGACATGCTGCTGCGCAGCGACGTCTACATCAACCCAAGCCAGGGCGAGT
>CAIRBI010000267.1 GCA_903876785.1 uncultured Gammaproteobacteria bacterium | reverse complement strand
CGCGCCCACTGCAGTGCAATTGGGCCGCTGGCGAACTGAGTATCTTCGACGTCAGCGGTCTTCACGCCATTGAGCGTTACCATGAGATGCGAGCCATCCACGGTTATTTCATAGGTGTTCCACTTGCCTCCTGCTTTGGGGAATGGCTCGGCGACTGGCGCGATGTGCACGATCCCGCCGGTCCCGAATGTCAAGTCCGGGCGCTGATCGAAGACGTTGGCTTCATAGCAGGTGCGGTCGGTGATCGTGGCGGCATCCTGACAGCGCATATAGATGCCGCTGTTGGCATCCTCGCTTACCCAGAATTCCACGCGCAGTTCGAAATCATCATAAGATTCCTTGGTCACCAGAAAAGCGGCGCCGGGTCCCTCGGTGGCTTGAATCGTGCCGTCAGTGGCGCTCCAGTTGGCTGTGCCGACGACGTTGAAGTTCTCCAGACCGTTGACGCCATCGATCAGCGTGGTCCAGCCGTCTTCCGCAGCTTGTGCGGCAGCGCCACTCAGGCCGCCAAACAACAGCCCCAGCGAGAGAAGTGCAGATTTTTTCATGTTGTGTACTCCAGTGGTTTAAAACAAGTGATCTCCTTATGAGGAAGTCACCGGGGTAAGATCAATGACAGGAATAGAGTGCTTATCCTTCTGCCGGCGGGTGATTTCTTCCATCGGATGACGGCAGGTGCCGGCCAGTTTGACCAGTTTGATCTCGCAGACATCGCAGCGCACACATTCTTTGAAATCTATCTTCTCGCGTCGTATGGCGCCGGTAGGACAACTCTGCTCGCAGACCTTGCACATATTGCATTGTGGCACGCGTTTGATGCGCAGCGGGCTAAGTAATGACATCACGCCCAGCGCCGCCCCGAGCGGGCAGACATAGCGGCAGTAGAAGCGTTCCACGACAACGCAGCCCGCGAGGACTACCAGCAGGATCACCCACAGCAGTACAGAGGGACTGAAGAAGAACACTGTTCCGAAGGGCTCGAAGTACTGGAACACGCTGATATTCGGGTTGGTCAGTGCCAGAGTCAGGATCAAGGCCAGGATTCCGTACTTGATGTACAGGGCGTTGTCATGAATCTTCTGCGGCACCTTGATGCGCCAGTGTTTGGGCGAGAAGCGGGCGATGAAATCCTGCAGAGCTCCGAACGGGCACAAAGATGAACAAAATACCCGGCCCCAGATCAGCGTCGTAACTACGGTGAAAGTCACAATCATCAGCGTCGGCAGATTGCTGGTAAAAACCTCAGGCCCCTGTTTGAGCAGGCTGGTGATATGGGACACCGACAGGAAGCCTGCCTTGTAGAAACCCAGATAGAACAATGTCATGGTCAGCGCGGCCCAGCGCACGGGACCGCTCTTGCGCAGGAACGCAACCATCACGAGGGAGAACAGTACCAGCAGCAGAACAACATCTACCCAGGGCGTGACACCCCAGGGAGGGGCGACGCGCATGCGCTCGAAGAATCCGGCATTGGCCAGTTGCGCTTCCAGCAACTGCTCCTGCGAGAGTATCGGTTCGTTCTTCGCCAGCGACAGACCCAGGCCATTGAGAGTGTATTCCACGATGGCATCACCGCCTCCGCCGGGAACGTGATAGATCAGGGTGAACGGCTGGCTGATATCGAAATCCGGGTGCATCGCAATCGCGACTGCATAATTGGCGTGGCCGGCGATGGCCCCTTCCTGAGCGGGTCCGGCGTTGCTGAAGCGATTGCCTGCCACGCGACGAGTAATCTCGCCTTGTCGGACTGACATGGGGAACTGCCGATAGGAGACGCCTGCGCCAGGCCCGCTCGGCGCGATCAGCATCAGCTCACCACCTCCCGCGCGAAATGCTGCATCCGATTCCACGGCGTTGTAGGCATCTTCGCCGATGAAGAAATTTCCCAGTGCAGGTTTGCCGATATAGGTAAATGCCAACTGCAGCTCGCTACCCTCGGCATTGCGGGTGTTCATCACGCTTATCATGCCCTGATCGAGCATTTGCCCCCAGGTGAGTGGCTCCAGCAGGGCCAGCGCGTTGGCGTTGTTGTTCTGTTCTTCCTCCGAGCCCATCCCGTACCCCAGATACGCCCGGGCGACACGACGCGCGGATTCGCCAACGCTGCGCGAGATGGCGCTGCTGGTGGCGGTGGCGCTGGTCAGACCGTCGATGTCGCGGTTAAGCCGGAATTCGTCGGTGATGGGTTTGCGGCGGAATTGATTGAGAAAGAAGGAGTTGTCTACGAAGTCGCCGCGGGAATACAGATAGGATTCGTAATAGTCGAGCACTTTGATGTTGGTCACGACACCCTCCATGTCCATGCCGACCAGGAGGTCTATAGGTGCCGCATAGCCCACGCGCTCAGGCGGGTAATCGTCGGTAAGGAATACGAAGCCCACCTGCTCCTGCTCTCCACTGGCGGGGTTCTTGCGATAGCCCCGATACACAGGCGCCTCTCCCGGTTCCCTTTCCGAGAAAGTTTCCGCGTCTGGCAGCACTTCATTGAACCACTCGGGTTCGAGCACCATGGTAAAGGGAGTCTTGGCGAAAGCGGAGGTAGTCAACAAAGCGAGCAGGCATGCCAGCAGTAGTGCAGGGAAAGTCAGGCGGCGCATATTATTATTATTCCTGTGCTTGGAGTGATTCGTAGCCGATGCCTAATATACCCTGTGAGGGAATGGCACTCCAGCGCGGAAATTACCCGGATTGTGTCGTTGTTGTCACGGTTTTTGAAAAGGGGTATGGTGCAGAAAGACCTTACATTTAATACAGTCTTATCCTCCAACAAGTGCCCGTGTGCGCGGGAAGTGGTAATTGAATATGTTCGAAGCGGCAGAAGTGGGACGTTCGCTCTCCAAGGACGAATACAAACACGCCGAACCCGAGGTGCACACGCGCTTGCTGAACCTGCAGATGAAACTTCGCCAGAGTGGCAAGGCACTGATCATCATCGTGTCAGGCGTTGAAGGCGCGGGCAAGGGTGAAGTGGTGGACAAACTCAACCGCTGGTTCGATACCCGTGATGTACAGACCCATGCTTACTGGGACGAGACCGATGAGGAGCGACAGCGCCCGCGTTTCTGGCGTTTCTGGCGCACGATGCCGGCGCGCGGTACCGTCAGTGTCATGTTTGGTTCGTGGTATACCAAACCGATTGTGGATCTCGCTTTCAAAAAGGTGTCGGAGCAGGACTTCGATAACGAGATGGGGCGCATTGAGGAGCTGGAACGGACGCTCTCGCGGGATGGCAACATCATCGTGAAGCTGTGGTTTCACCTTCCCAAAAAGGATCAACAGGAACGCCTCAGGCAGGATCCCAAGATCTCCAAATTCAAGAAGTCACCTCTGCTCGCGGAGTATGCAAAATCTTACGATGCTTTTGCGACGGTATCAGAGCGGGCTATCCGTATGACGGACAGTGGCTTCGCTCCGTGGCACATCGTTGAGGCGACCAATGATCGTTACCGCGATATCACCGTCGGGCAAATTCTCGCTATTACTTTGCAGCAGGAACTGGACAAGCCCAAACGCGACAAGAAAGCCCTCGCTGCCTTGCTGGCCGAAGAAGATCTGCTGGCGCAAACGTTGAGCTCTGAGGATGCCACGTTGACGGTGCTGGACCGCGTCGATCTTACCCAGACCCTGAGCAACGAGGACTATGAAAAGCGGTTGGAGAGGCTGCAATTGCGTCTACACAAGCTGGCCTGGGCCATGCACGCACAGAAAAAAAATGCGGTCATAGTATTCGAGGGTTGGGATGCGGCGGGCAAGGGCAGTTCACTGCGCCGCGTCACCGCTGCCATCGATGCACGGCTGTATCGCGTGATTCCCATCGCGGCACCCACCGATGAGGAAAAGGCGCATCACTATCTCTGGCGGTTCTGGCGTCATCTGCCTCGTGAAGGCTATATGACCATGTACGACCGCTCATGGTACGGGCGCGTGCTGGTCGAACGAGTAGAAGGATTTGCCGATCGCATCGAGTGGTTGCGCTCGTATCAGGAGATCAATCACTTCGAGGAGCAGTTGGCCGACCATGGTACGGCTGTTGTGAAGTTCTGGGTCCACATCAGCTTCGAAGAACAACTCAGGCGCTTTCAGGAACGCCAGGGCAACGAGCGCAAGCAGTACAAGATTACCGATGAGGATTGGCGTAACCGTGAGAAGTGGAAGCAATACAAACTCGCTGTGAATGACATGGTTGCGCACACCAGCACGGTGCGCGCGCCGTGGACGGTCGTGGCTGGCAACGACAAGAAGTTTGCACGTGTGCAGATTCTGAGCACGCTCTGTCATGCACTGGAGGGAGTTCTCGACCTAAGCCAGATTCCCGAGAGTTGAGGAGGCCGTCAGGACCGTCAATTTGCCTGTTTTGATAGGGTACTATCCCAAGAGACCTTGCGGGAAAGCAATTGTGGGAGCGGGCCTTGCCCGCGATTGATTCTGTGCTGACTTAATCG
>CAIRBI010000266.1 GCA_903876785.1 uncultured Gammaproteobacteria bacterium | reverse complement strand
CTGTGCAAACACCTGCTTGCTGGCAATGGCCTCAACCCTTGTCGCTTCAAACCACCCCTGCTGATACCCGATGCCTCTGTGAAGCTGCATGATCTAAGCGAGATACGTGGCCAGCACATGGCCAAGCGCGCCCTGCAGATCGCGGCGGCCGGAGCTCACAACATCTTATTCGTCGGGCCGCCTGGCACCGGGAAGACCATGCTGGCTAACTGCCTGCCGTCGTTGCTGCCGACTCTGGACGAGAAGGAAGCACTGGAGGCAGCCGCCATCAAATCGATCTCGCGGCAAGCCATCGACACCACTCGCTGGATGGAGCCGGTATTCCGCTCTCCGCATCACAGCGCCACCAGTGTTGCCCTCGTGGGCGGTGGCGCCCATGGCAGCCCCGGCGAGGTCACCCTCGCGCATCGCGGTGTCCTTTTTCTCGACGAGCTGACCGAGTTCAACCGCAGTGTGCTCGATGTCCTGCGCGAGCCGCTGGAATCCGGGGTGATCACCATCAGCCGTGCGAACTACCGCATGCAGCTGCCGGCAAATTTTCAACTGGTCGCGGCGATGAACCCCTGCCACTGCGGCTACTACGGCGACCCGCAGGGCCGTTGCCGCTGTACGCCAGAGAAGGTGCAGCGCTATCTGGAGAAAATCTCCGGTCCGCTATTGGACCGCATCGACCTGATAGTTGAAGTGCCGAGGATTGCGCATCATGACTTGCGCGCTGTGGCGGCCAGAGGCGATGTTGGCAAAGTCGGCATTTCCGAGAGCGACAGCGTGCGCAGGCAAGTTCTGCAATGTCGCGCTTTGCAGAAAGAACGTTGCGGCAAACTCAACAGCGATCTGGGCAACCCCGACATCGAGGCCTTTTGCGAACTGGATGCTGCCAGTGAGCGGCTTCTGGCGCTGGCCGTCGACAAACTGCGTCTGTCCGCGCGCGGCTGCCACCGGATTCTGAAAATCGCCCGCACCATTGCCGATCTTGAGCAGCGCTCCGCGATTCATGAGCGCGACCTGACGGAGGCCATTGCCTATCGGCGGATGGAGAGGTATTTCAATCAGGGAGCGATACTCGATAGTGCAAGCGGTTGAAAATGGGGGCGAAGTTTCAGTGACTTGTGTCGGTACCTGCCGCTGCGTCCTCATCCAGCTCATTGATCATCTGCTCAAGCCTGGACATCTCCTTCTCCAGATATGCGATGCGCTCCTCGGCTCGGGCGAGGGCGCGGCGCTGGCCGTCGAAATCCTCGCGAGTGAGCAGGTCGAGGCGCTCGAAACCCTTCTGCAGCGCGGAATTGACCGCCTTGCGGACATCTTCACCCACCGCGCCTGCCTGTGGGAGAAGCTTGCTGATCTGCTGGCTGAGTTCTTCGAAGAATTGCTTGTCGATCATAGAAGTCGTTCCGTTGCATAAGGGTGGTATTGGCGTTTGCCGTGCGTGAGCCGATTGTAGCGCAGTGCACGAAAGTCAGGAATGACGCAGTGAAGCCGTCGCGCTGCTCAGAAGCGGTGCGTGCGACGGTCGCGCGTTGCGCATGAAGTTGTTTTCCAGTGCACCAAAGTGACTCAAAAGAGTGCAAGGCCTGCCCGTGAAGGCGTGAGCGAACGAGAAGCTGAGGCTGATGAGCGTTGAGCGATTTCGCGCAGAGGCTTGTAAATAAGGGCTTTCAGCCATTTTTTTGGCTCAGCTCAAAAATGGGCACGCATCGTGCTTACTACCAACTCGAGCATTTGAGAGTGTGTCCACAGATCGACAACGCATCTCTTTAATGGTGCGTTATGCACAGAATCGAAACTTTACTAAAACGTCAAGGAGCAACTTGAAATGAAAAAACTTACCACAGCATTGTTGGCCGCCGGATTGATGTCTGCAACTTTCGCAGCACAGGCGCAGGAAGGCCCGATTACTGGCAACGTCACGCTGACGACAGATTACATCTACCGTGGCGTCTCGCAGACCAGCGGTGGCTCTGCCATTCAAGGCGGATTCAATTGGGCAGGAGAGTCAGGCTTTTACCTCGGCACCTGGGCTTCAAGCATCACGTTTGACGACAGCATCGAGATCGACTATTTCGGTGGTTTTACGGGTGATCTGACCGAAGAAGTGGGCTACGACGTTGGTTTCCTGTACTACGATTATCCGGGCGCCAGCGGTGATGACTTCCTCGAACTGTACGGCAAGCTGATCTACGGCAGCCTGATCGGCACCATCAACTACTCCGACGACTTCTTCGCCGGTGTTGGCCCAGCGATGTATTACACCTTGGACTACGGTTTCGCTCTGGGCAATGACGTATCACTGGGCCTGCACTACGGTCTGAGCGACTTCGATCAGGATGTATTTGGCACGGAAGACAGCTACTCCGAGTACAAGGTGTCCCTCTCCAAGCCCTACGGTGGTGTGAATCTGCAGCTGATCTGGACGGATACGGACATCAGTGAGACCAACTGCTTCGCGTCTACAGACTGCGCCAGCACGATCTCTTTCGCGATTACCAAGAGCCTGTAAATTACCGATCCTGAGTGCAGCTGCATTCAGAGCGGTTTGGACAAGGTAGGCCTGTCAGTCAATCACTGACAGGCCTTTTTGCATTTTCGGTCCAGGAATTCGCAGTGGTGAATGCACTGCGGAGGCGCCTGTCTTTGGTGCGGGCATATCCAGAGCGCCTCTTTATGGTGCGAAATATCCCGCTGCACTTATCTCTATGCCAGCCGACTGTGCTGATTTACTCGTATCTCCATGTTTATATGATGTTTTTCCAATATGGCACGGGCCGTGCATTAGTGATGACAGGTGTATCTGCACCGAATCGGCGGAGCGGATATTAATAGGTAAGGAGCAAATTTATGAAGTTAGTGACGGCAATAATCAAGCCTTTCAAATTGGACGATGCCCGCGAAGCGCTATCAGAAATTGGCGTGCAAGGGATTACAGTGACCGAAGTAAAAGGTTTTGGCAGACAAAGGGGACACACCGAACTCTACCGAGGAGCGGAGTATGTCGTGGACTTTTTACCGAAAGTAAAAATTGAAGTCGCAATTGGTGATGATCTGCTCGATCAGACGCTGGAAGCAATTACCAAGGCAGCCAATACAGGAAAGATTGGCGATGGAAAAATCTTTGTCACGGATCTGTTGCAGGTTATCCGGATCCGTACTGGCGAAACCGGTGAAGAGGCTGTTTAAGAACACTGATCAAAATGATCAGGACTAAGCGACTTTTCAATTTAATCAGGTCGCACTCAGACCTGATTTTGAGGGAGCAAGGTGGAAGAACAAATTTTTCAACTGCAGTACGCACTCGACACATTCTACTATCTGGTATGCGGCGCCTTGGTTATGTGGATGGCCGCAGGCTTCGCGATGTTGGAGTCGGGCTTGGTGCGAGCCAAAAACACGACAGAAATTCTAACCAAGAACATTTCTCTGTATGCGGTGTCCTGCATCATGTACATGAGCTGTGGTTACGCATTGATGTATGGTGGCAGCATTTTCCTGTCCGGCATCGCTGGTGGTGAAACGTTGGTGACAGATGTTCTGGCCGCAAAGACCGAAGAGGGCTTTGAAGGTGGTGCTGTCTATGCAGATGCGTCGGACTTCTTCTATCAGGTCGTGTTTGCCGCAACCTGCATGTCTATCGTTTCTGGTGCCGTTGCCGAACGTATGAAGCTGTGGGCCTTCCTGGTGTTTGCAGTGGTGATGACTGGCGTCATCTATCCGATCGAAGGTTCCTGGACCTGGGGTGGTAATGCAGTATTCGGCATGTACACGCTGGGCGACCTTGGCTTCTCCGACTTCGCTGGCTCAGGTATCGTTCACCTGGCTGGCGCAACTGCCGCAGTGGTCGGCGTGCTTCTGCTTGGTCCACGCAAGGGCAAGTATGGCGCAGATGGCAGCGTCCGGGCATTCCCTGGTGCGAACCTGCCAATGGCAACACTCGGCACACTGATTCTGTGGATGG
>CAIRBI010000265.1 GCA_903876785.1 uncultured Gammaproteobacteria bacterium | reverse complement strand
GCACGAGACGATCAGAATTGCACTCGGCAAGCTGGAAAAGGTGCTGGCCGAGGCCAGAGCCGGGCACGCGCGTGGCGTCAGAGTCGTGGTCGGTCGCGGATTGATCCGGGATGAAGTGCTGCAGCAGTTAAGCTGGCTGCGTCACGCAGGGGAGATACTGGGCTTCGATCACGAGCGCGGCAACACGGGAGCTATCATGGTGTTGTTGCGGCGTTGATAAGCTTGTCGAGAGTGGCCTGACGGATGTGGACATTGTGGAGGCGTCGTCATCAGGGAGAAGCACCGTGCAGAATGTCCGGGATTTTACTGATCGATCAGACGGAAGTCCGGCACGATAACCGGGGCCAGCACTTCTTCTACGGGGATCAGCTCTGAGGCCGGGCGCGCATTCGGCCCGAAAGAGAACCCGAACGATCCTCTGGCAATCAGGTTTGATGGATCAAGCACCGCCCACTCCACCACATAATAGTCGGCGGCAGGCAGCTGGGGCAGATTCCAGAAGAACACCCGGCTGGCTTCAGCCTTATAGCGAAACCCGATATCGATTGGCTCGTTGCCCGGGGCCTTGAGAGTCAGTTTCATCAGTCTTACATAGCCGCTGAAGCGCAGCATCAAGTCGGCCGGGGCGGCGGGCAATATCTCGTCATTGGCGGGAGACGACTCAAGTACGACATCGCTCTGGCTGCCGAGCGGGCCCATGACATGTTGAGCGTGCCCATATTGCGGTGCGATGACCGCCGCCAGGAAAATGGCCAGCAGAGCGCCGATGAGCGGGCTGCCAATGGAGGCGGACTTTGTTGTTGATCTGCTCATGACTTTCGAAAATTCCCCGATCTGCATATCTGCTTTTACCTTTATATAGCTCTGTACAAACTCTGGCGCGGCTTTTTATAGCATGACCGCGGCCTGCCTTGTAAAGGTAATTATGGCGTGCTGCATTGTCAGTGCTCGGCGCGGCGGCGAGTGGCTGGCTCTGTGCCGGATCACGTCAGCTTGTCTTTGAAATGCATCAGGAGCTTTGAATAAAGCCGGACTGACTTAAAATGGAATCCTGGTAATTCACGAATACGTCAAAACTATTCCGGATTACGGGAGACGCCCCCCCCGGCTCGGTGTTCCACTGCGTGCTGTCTTGCAATCAGCCTGATTTGCCGCTCTGCAAGTTAGGCAGGCGGTACTGGCAAAAATAAAAAATAAGAAGAGGTTCAGAATGCGTGCATTGATCATGGCGTTTCACCTGCCGTCCAGGATTCAACAAGTCTTATCACTGATCCTTCTGGCTGTATTATTCAGTCAGGCTACCTTGGGCGCCGAGCCAACTTACCGCAAGGGCCAGTTCATAGAGCCCGCTTACGAAGGATGGCGCCAGCTGGAAGACGGTTCCTACGTCTTCATCTTCGGATACCAAAACGAGAACTGGGAAGAAGAGCTGAACATCCCCGTCGGCGAGAACAACTTCTTTACTCCTGGCGCCCAGGACCGCGGGCAGCCTACCCACTTTCTCCCCCGCCGCAACCGCTTCACGTTCGAAGTTCCTGTTCCTGCCGACTGGGGTGACAAGGAGATGACATGGACGATGACCGTTAACGGCGTCACCAGGATCGCCTACGCCACGCTGGCTCGCGACTACGTCATCGACAATGTGGTGATCGCTTCCGAGACGGGTTCTCTGGGCGCAGGAACCAGCAGTCCGGAGTCACGCTCCAATCTGCCGCCGCTGGTCACTGTGCAAGGCGATCGCGTTGGTGAGCAGATCGTTCGCAATATCCGCGTCGGTGAGACTCTCAATCTGCTCGCGCAAGTCGACGATGATGGTCTGCCCAAACCGCGCCCCGCGGGCGTCAATGCCATCACGCCGGCGACCGAACTGGAGCGCTACCTGACCCCGCCGAGACGTGCCACCGTCGGCAAGACCAATGGTTTGTTCCTGTCCTGGAATGTCTATCGCGGTGAAGGCTCCGTCACCTTCGATCCGCCCCAGTCCAAGCCATGGGAAGACACCCGCACCTCCGCCAATTCTCCGTGGGGCCCCCTGTGGACACCCCCGCCAGTGCCTGAAGATGGCATATATTCCGTCAATGTCACGTTCGACGAGCCGGGGACCTATGTCCTGTGGGCACGTGCTGACGATGGCGGCCTGTTCCACGATCAGTATGTGACGGTCAACGTCACACCCTGAGGACTTGCCAGGAATTGAAATCCGCGTGCTTCTGACTATTCAGAAAAACTTTCCAGAAGCACAAGGGTAGCAATAAGTTGCGTATGCCGCCGGGCAAGGGGGGTGTTGGTAACGCGACAAAACTAAAAAAATAAGATGGTCCATCAATCGGAGAAAAATCCCATGCGTGAGAGTCTTCACAGCAAAAAAATATTACTGAAACAATCTGTTCTGTATACCTCTATTGCTTTAGCGACCATGGTGTCGGGCGCCGCGTTTGCACAGAACACAGCAGCTCCTGCACCGGCCGAAGAAGAAGTGGAAGAAGTTGTCGTCACCGGTACCTATATCCGCAACAGCGCGTTTGCCACGGCGTCGCCTGTCGATACTATCGATCAGGAAGCGTTGATGAGCACTGGCACGATCAACGCAGGCCAGTTCATGCGTGACCTCGTGTACACAGCCAACACCGATGCCGTATCCAACGTGCTGGGCGGACCAGGCGGAGGTCAGGACGGTAATACTTCAGGATTCAACCTGCGTGGCCTTGGTACCAGCAGTACGCTGACCCTGTTCGATGGTCACCGCACCGTGAACTCCGAAGAAGTTGGCTCCATCGTGCCTGATATCGCTGTCAGCCGCATGGAAGTTGTACTGGACGGGGGTTCTGCGCTTTATGGTTCTGATGCAGTAGCAGGCGTGGTAAACATCCTTCCGATAAAGGAATATGATGGCATCCGTGTGCGTACGTCCTATGGCCGAGACCAGGATGGCGGCATGGAAGAGTATTCTGCAGGCATTCTGTTCGGCAAACAGGTCGACAAGTTCAACATTGTAGGCGCCCTTCAGGTCAAGAAAGACACCCCTCTGACCCGTGACGAACGACCCAAGTATCTGCGTGCAGACAACGACATCTTCACCGACGGCCCACCCGGCACCTTCCGCAGTACCACCAGTGCAGCTCCGCTTGTCGATCCGTCCTGCGGCACCTTTGGCAATAGTCAGAATGACAAAGGCCTGTGGGACAGCTTCCCGAGCGGTGTCAAACTCGCCAGCGGCCAGCGCTGTGCGATCTTCTTCGGTCAGTGGATTCAGTACAACCGCCCCTCCGAACAGTACAGTGCTTATGTGAACGTGACGCACCAGACCACCGATTGGCTGGAACTCGAGTATCAGGCCGTGGCTGACAGCAATCTGTCGGTGTTCATCACCGAGGCCTCCTCTCCCATGAATACAACCCGTGCTGCCACGATGGTCATTCCGGCTACTCACCCCGCGAATCCATTTGGTAAGGCTGTTTACCCGCTTGCCTACCGAACCTTCAACGGACGCTCAGAGTCTGCCCAGCCAAGCTATTTGCAGCGCGGGTCGCAGTGGGATGATTCCGTATTCCTGACAGACAGACACACCTTCTCAGGCCGCTATGAGCTGGGTGGGGATTGGTCAGGCCAGACCTCCCTCAGTTATCAGACCCGTCGTTTCCGCTACAAGTCCTATGAAGAGTCCGCGAGCCGCATTCAGGCAGCTTTCAACGGCAAAGGTGGACCTGGTGGCAACGAATGGTTCAACCCGTTTATGTCATCCGATAAGCGCTCTCCCTTTTACACGGCAGGCGTGACAGATAACAGCCAGCAGTTGGTAGATTGGTTGTCAACGCAGGCCACCACAGAAGACATTACTCGCTTCCAGACATTCGACTCGGTTGTAACAGGTCCTCTGTTTGATCTGCCTGCCGGTGCTGTGCAGATGGCCTTCGGCGGACACATCCGTGATGAGAAAGTGATCGACAATCCCGTCAAGGCGAACGCCGCCGGCGACAACTTCAATGCCCCGGCCACCAAGCAGAAACAGGCTGTGTCCGAGTCCACCGTCCGTGCCACATTCCTGGAATTGGAGGCTCCGATACTGGAGACGCTGTCAGTGCAAGCTGCTGCCCGTTACGAGAAGTTTGATGACCTCAATCTGCGTACGACAACACCAAAAGTCGCTGTGCGCTGGGAAGCGCTGCCAACACTGGCAGTTAGGGCATCATGGGGCGAAGGCTTCCTCGCGCCACTGGCCTCCCAGGTTGGAGCGATCAATCTCAACTCTTGCGCCAGTGCCCGTGACGGTACTGACCAGTTGACCGGCACCTCGTTCATCGGCGTCGAAGGTTGCACGACCACCAACCCTGATCTGGATGTAGAGCGTTCAACATTGCAGAACATTGGCTTCACCTGGGAACCTCTTGACGGTCTGACTATCGGTCTGGACTACCAGGAGATCGAATACACCGGCCGAATCTTCACGCTGACCAACCAGGACATCGGTTCGCAGGATTTCCTGAACGTGCTCGCTGCAACCGGAGCTTCTCCTACAGGTTTCAGCCGAGTCCCTGGCTCTGCGACCTGGGAAGCGGCGAGAGCCTACGTGAATGCCAATCCCAACCCCGCGATCGTTCGTGATCCGGTGACACTGATCCCGTCTCGCATTCTGCGTCAGCCGCAAAACGTCGACCAGATGGATGTGCACACGCTCGACCTGCAGGCTCGCTACGCATTCAGCGTAACGAACTGGGGTGATTTCTCTGTGTCGTTGGATGCCACACGCTTCATCGAGTACAAGCTGACAGAGTTCAATGGCAAAGAACGCGTGATGCTGGGCTTCAACAATAGCGACACCGGCAAGGCACCGCCCCTGCCGGAATTGAAGTTCAACCTGGCTCTGAGCTGGATGCAGGGTCCACAAAATGCGCGCATTCTGGTCAAGTACTCGGATGACGTCGAGTTCGGTCTGCTTGGCCCGATCACGCTCGCCAACGCCCCCGCTACCACGGCTGGCATACGCCGCGATGTGAAGGGTGGATACCGTGCAGACTTCAACTATGGCTACAACATGGACAGCCTCTTCGGTTTTGGCGAATCTGCCAACATCAGTCTGGCGGTTCGTAACGTGTTCGACTGGGAGCCTACGCGTCTGAACGTGCAGGGCGGCTTGCAGACTCGTCTGTACGACCCCTACGGCCGTATGTTCACCGTCAGCATGGACGTAGAGATCTGATCTGGTAACAGAGTAATACCCGCACCCCCGTGTCTGCCCTGAACGTTGCTCCGAACGCGCAGGTCAGGGACGGGGGTGCGTCTCATTTGAAACTGCGACCCTCTATTCAGCGACTCTCTACTCAGCGACTTTTGACTAAGTGAACCATGGCCATGAAGCTCCCAACAGCAGGTTTGCCATTTCCACTGAAGCGCCTGGCAGCGCTCACCGTATTGCTCCTCACCTTTGCCGACGCGTCGGCTCAGGATTCCACAGCACTGGACTCTACCGTGGTGTATCCGGCGGAGTATTTTGCCCAGTTCTCTCCGGTCAACGTGAACGACATGATTGACCGCGTTCCTGGTATCTCAGTAGCGCTCAACTCGGGCGCCGCCAGTGGTGGCGGCAGCACCAGTACCACCAACAACAATAGCCGCGGCCTCGGTTCCGGCGCGCAGATATTGATCGATGGCAAACGCCTGGCGGGCAAGGACAACGAGGCTCGCACTCAGCTCAGCCGCATCGCCGCCAGTCAGGTGCTGCACATCGAAATCATCCGTGGCACCTCCGGAGATCTGGACGTCAGAAGTGCGGGGCAGATCATCAACATCGTCCTGCGCGAGGCGCTGTCGGAGACTACCGTGTCCGTCGAGGCGGGTGCTGTCGCCTATCACGATGGCGAACTGATCCCGCAGGGCTCGATTGTCTACAGCGGCACCCGCAGTGGTCTGAACTATCTGATCAGCGCCGAACAACGGTCTGCTTACGAGGCATTGGAGAGCTGGGAGGACAGCCTCAACGCCAATTTCTCTCCCAATGACATGATTCTCGTGGATCAGGTGCGTGATCAGGCCAATGTGGCGTTGAACGGCAACCTGACCTATGACCTGACGCTCAATGATCGCGTCGCCCTCAACATGCTCTACAACGAAAGCGATCCGCCCACGTCACTGGATCGCGCCATTACCAATCTCAACAAGCGACCGCCAGTGACCACCTGGGAGCGCGAAGACATCCCCTCCGAACGTGATGGCTGGGAGCTGGGCGGCGACTACGAGCATCAATTCGCCAATGGCAGCCGTTATCGTTTCCTGTTCATCGCCAATGATGAGTCATTTGACACGGTGCGTGAACGCTTCACGGGAGCGACGCGTGACACCACGACCAGAAAGAATCTGTTTCTGGCCACCAACACCCGCACGGTCGAGCGCATTGCCCGCACCTCCTACAATTTCCAGCTCTCGTCATCGCAAGGCGTGGAGCTTGGTGTGGAGAGGGCACTGACGCGGCTGGAGTCGGCGCTGCGCATGGGGTTGCCGCTCAATGGCACGCCCTCTGCCGCTCACGGCGGACTGGTGCCCGTGGCGGTGCCGCTCGCCAATTCAACCGTGCAGGAGACGCGTTACGAGACCTTTGCCGTGCACAACTGGCAGCTCAATCCGCGCATGACGCTGGAGAGCACGCTGCTGGTGGAATTCTCCGAGATTGAACAGTCGGGCGATGTGCGCAACAAGCGTGACTTCCGCTTTCCCCGCCCGAAGTTCGACTATCGCTTCGACGTGAGCAGCACCACGCAATTGCGCTTGTCTGTGGAGCGCTACATCGCCCAGTTGGCGTTTGCCGATTTCACTGCCTCGTCCGCCAATGCGCGTGATGAACAGCAGGCCATCGTCGCCGGCAATGCCGGGCTGGAGCAGGAGAAGGCCTGGCGCTACACCGTGAACATGGAGTATCGCCTGCCGCAGGACAAAGGTGTGTTGAACGCCAATCTGTTCTTCTACGATGTCGAGGATGCCATCGGCAAGATCGATATTTCGCCGAGCCCGACCGGTCTGCTGTCCGCCAACGGCAATACCGGCAATGGCGAGATCTATGGCATCAATCTGGATGGCTCTGTTCGCTACAGCTTCTTCGGTCTGCCGCCCGCGCTGCTGACCGCTGGCCTGCTGGTGCAGGATTCCACCACCATCGATCCGATCGGTGGTTTTGAACGGCGCATCGTGCCCTATGATCGTGGCAACTTCCGACTCGGCGTGCGGCAGGATCTACCGGCGTTCGGGCTCAGTGTGGGAGTGAATTACCGCGCAGGGTTCGAAGGTAATCGCAGGATCGTCGATATCGACAAGATCGATGTGGTCGGTGTTCCCAGAACATTGAATCTGTTTGTCGAGAAGCGTGGCTATGCTGGTTTCGTCTACCGTCTGGATGCCAACAACATCAACGATGGCGTGCGCTGCCGTACGCGTGATCGTTACGCTGGTTCTCTGGTCAAAGGTATCATCAACGAATACGAAAACAACTGCAGTGTCACGGGTCCGCAGTTTATTTTCAATGTACGCAAGACTTTCTAGAGGAGCTGGTCAAGGCGCGAGCAATTCGACGGCGAGGCCGCCGGCAATCCTTTGTGAGCGGTTCTTGCAAAGGGTCGGCGGCTGCACTATCGTTCGGCTCTAGCGCGCGGGGCGGCTTTCCCGACTGGTTTTTCAGCTGTTTTTTTTTCAGACCCGTCAATCCACAATAAACGACATCGACATGCAGATTTTTCAGTACGCAACGAGTTTTCTGGCCATCTCTCAGTTGCTATTCATGGCGCTGTTCTACCTTGCGTACTACAAGCGCCAGACCCTCGGGCGGCTCATGGCGTTTTACGGCCTGTGTCTGATTGCCTATATTCTGCTGACGTTGCCCGAAGTGGACACGGGGCCTCTTGCCATCGATTTCATTCTGACCACGTTGGCGATTACCGCGCCGTCGTTGCTGTGGGTCATCACGCGCTATCTCTTCGATGACAGTCCCTCCATCAGTTTGCCGGTGTGGGTGGTGATAGGGGGATATATTGCGCTGCGTGCCGTGGGGATGTTGCTGACTAACCTGAGTGGGCCGCAGACAGGACTGTCTTATCTGGTATTCCTTTTCATCCCCCAGGTCACCATGCTCGCCTTCGCGTGCCACGTCATCTACACCGCCGTGACTGGCCTGGGTGGTGATCTGGTGGAGTCGCGGCGCCAGTTGCGGGTTCCGTTTGCGATCACCATGGGGTCGATTGTCGCCATTATTGTCGGATCGGGTTTCTTCGCCTTGGGCGAGAGCTGGTTCTACAACGCCTGCATTGGCGCCATTTTCCTGTTCATGTTGTTTTTCAATCTCTCCACCTTCCCGCTGCACCGGGATTCTCCGCAGGTCATCGATCAGGTGGAAGTGCCGGTAGCGACACCGACCAACATCCCAAGGGTTAGCGACAACGACAAAGACAAGCCTCTGGTGGACAAGGTGCATCACGTCATGGAGAGCAAGCGGTTATATGCACAGCCTGGACTGACTATCGGCATGCTGGCCGCCAGTGTGTCGATGCAGGAGTATCGGCTGCGACGCCTGATCAACCAGAAGCTGCACTATCGCAATTTCAACCAGTACCTGAATCAGTACCGGATCGCGGAGGCTGCGCGGCGCCTGCAAGACCCGGCCGAAATCAACCTGCCGATTTCCACGATTGCACTGGATGTCGGTTATGCCTCCCTGTCGTCTTTCAACAAGGCTTTCAAGGAGGTGCACGGCGTCACCCCCTCGATCTATCGCAGCCGCGCTCCGCAGTAGCCTGAGCGCGGGGCTCAGGTCTCTTTGCGTATTTCCAGGATCACTTTGCCCATGGCGCGGCGTTCGGTGAACACGCTGAAGGCGGAGACGTAGTCCTCCAGCGCGAAGGTTTGAGAGATGATCGGTTTCAATTTGCCAGCGTTGAACATCTCCAGCAATTCGGCAAAATTTTCCTCATAGGCCTGCGGCTCCTCCTTGCGGAAACGCCCCAGAAACACGCCTACCATCGATGCCCCCTTGAGCAGAGCAAGGTTCGCTTTGTACTCCGGGATTCTGCCGCTGGTGAAGCCCACCACCAGAATGCGCCCGTTCCAGTTGATGCTGCGTGTGGCCTGATCGAACAGGTTGCCTCCGACGGGGTCATAGATGACGTCAGCACCCTTGCCGTCAGTGAGGGCTTTGACTTTTTCCTTGAGGTCGCCGTCGCCGTAATTCAGTAGTTCGTCTGGGTCTGCCTGCTGCACGAATTCCAGTTTTTCCTCGCTGCTGGCCGCGGCAATCACTCGCGCTCCCATCAGTTTGCCTAGCTCTACCGCCGCCATGCCGACTCCGCCGCTGGCACCGAGTACCAGCAGAGTCTCGCCCGGCTTGAGTTGGGCACGCTGTTTGAGAGCGTGGTAGGAGGTGGTATAGACCATGGCGAAACCTGCTGCGGTCTTGAAATCCATGCTGTCGGGGATCTTGCGCAGGCCGGCGGACGTCGCCACTACCTGTTCCGCCATGCCACCGATGGAGGGCGTCGCCATGACGCGGTCACCGACTTTGAAGTCTGTAACGGCACTGCCGACGGCGCGCACGACCCCGCCTACCTCTGATCCCGGTGTGAAGGGCATTGGCGGCTGGAACTGGTATTTGCCCTGAATCTGCAGGGTGTCCGGAAAATTCAGCGAGGCGGCAAAGACGTCGACGACAATCTGTCCGCTTTCCGGAACGAGATCCGGGACTTCTTCCAGTACGAGATTTTCCGGTGGGCCATAAGAATGACAGACAAGTGCTTTCATGAGTTCCCCTTTTTCTATTTTCCGTGAACTGATTCAAGCACTTTTGTCCCTGTGCCTGCAATCGCGTGGGCGCCGAATGGGTCTTATGGCATATAATCGCGGCCAGTCTTGCGGTCCGGACACAGGTCACAGAGCAGAGCGCAGTCCCATGGCAATGAACGAGTTACAGCGTCAGGCGTATCTGCGGGAGCTGGGTATTCAATCCTACTTCCCGCGCCGCGCGCTGCCCGGCGCCAAGCCGTCACGGTTGTTTGGCGCGTCGGTCCTTGGTGTGCCGCGTGCGCCAGCCACTGATCTGTCGGAGATTGTAGCGAGCGTAATGCCAGTGGCGACGGCCCAAGGGGCTGCGCTGCTGCACGTAGAGAAAGCCAGCCGACCGGCGCTGGCGCCAACTGCCGCCCCAACCCCAGTGGGAGCGGGCCTGCCCGCGATAGCTGCCCCCGCAGCCAATGCCGCCGTGGCCCCCACACCCACTGTCCCTGTCACAGTCTCGGTCAGCGCCGCACCTCCGCGCTTTGCCTTTGCTTACTTCCCCGTTGGCGAAGAGCTCGCCGTCATCAATGAGCTGCCCTGGGCCAAGTCTGCCTCGGTCACGCCAGCGTGTCGACAATTGCTCGCAGGGATGTTGCGGGCGCTGGGGATGCCAAGTGATGAGCGGGCATTGACCTCCATGGTGTTCACATGGCCGTTGCTGGAAGGGCCGGATATCGAGCAGGGCGAGGAGAGCGCACGTCAGACGCTGGCTGGCTTCCTGGCGCGGCGCCTGAAGTTGCGTCCCGTGCGCCATTTGCTGGTGCTGGCTGAGCAGTCAGCCGGTTACCTGTTTCCAGCGGACTTTGACTGGCAGCAGGGGCATGGAGGATTGCAGCGCCATCCTCATTTCGACATGCAGCTCGTCGTGACCCGTAGTCTTAACGCCATGGATGCCGTTCCCGATCTCAAGCGTGAGGTCTGGCAGGCCATGCAGCCGCTGCGTCTGGCGCTCGCCAAACAATCAGGCACTTAATCAGCCAATTCATCAGCCTTTTAATCAGAAGAACAGCAGGTAATCACTAACAAGTCATGCAGCAATTTCCAATGCCGTCGTTTCCGCGTTCCGAGACCCCCAATATCGTCCTGCGAGCCATGCGCCCGAGCGATCTGGACATGGTCGTGCAGAACGAAAACCTGTCCTATCAGCAGCCCTGGTCCAAACGCGTCTTTCTGGATTGTCTGCGCTCCGGCTACGAATGCTGGGTGCTGGCGACTCGCGATCGCATTGTGGCGCATGGAGTACTGTCGGCGGCGGTAGGAGAGGCACATGTGTTGACGCTGTGCGTGCATCCCGATTTCCGGCGTGCCGGTTATGGCAGGCGCATGCTGCGTCATCTGCTGGACAAGGCCGCCAGGAACGATGCCCGCGAGTGCTTTCTGGAAGTGCGGCCATCCAATACGGAGGCGCGCCAGCTGTATATGTCGATGGGATTTACTCAGGTGGGTGAGCGGCGCGGCTACTACCCGGCCGACCCAGGCACTACACAACGCGAGGATGCGCTGATTCTGGCTCTGCCCTTACCCCTCTAACTCTGATCCTGTGGGAGCGTACCCGAAGGGCATAAAAGCCTGCTCGCGATTGCTTTACTGCTCTAACCCTCGTCCTCGCGCTTCCCCAGCAGCAGTCTGACCACCTGGCGCATGCCCACCCACACCGCCACCACACTGGCAGCAATGACGGCGATGCCGCCTAGCAGCAACAAACAGCCAATGAAGAAGCTGAGCATGTTGGCGCGCGCCTCCTCGTAGCCTACCGCCAGCGCGATGAGCGAGGTCACAGCAACCAGCAATCCGGTGAGGATGGAGCGGGTTTTCTTGCGCATGTTGAACTTGGGAATTATCACGTTGACCTGTCAGCTTTTTGATTTTGCATTGAAATCCGGTTCACCATTCTTGTCCGGCCAGGTGTGGCGACACTCGGGGAACTGGCTGCAGCCCCAGAAATTGCCAGTCTTGCCCGTGCGCTTCTTCAGCAGTTGACCGCAGTGGGTGCAGCGGAAGGATCTGGCGGGCACGCCATTATCGTCAGCGAGCCGCGTCTTGCAACCCTTGTCATAGCCGGTGCAGTACCAATAGAAACCGTTGCTGTTCTCCGCACGAATCAGGGCGCGGGTGCAGACCGGGCACCGATAGCGTTCATCGGCTTCTTTTGACGGTTTGCCATCCTTGTCGAAGAGGCTGGTCTTGCATTCGGGGAAGCCGGTGCAACCCCAGAAAGGACCTTTCTTGCCGACAATCCTGCGCAGGGGCTTGTGACAGTCCGGACAGTAATGTTGCCGCACCGCCGCGCCGCCCGTTGCGGGTGCGGGAGCGGCGGGGATGTCACCTAACAGATCCTTTGGCATGTAACGGCCACGTCAGTTTTTGCTCAGGTAGCTTGCCAGAAATTGCAGCAGCTTCTGGTTCTCTTCGAATGTGCCGATGGTGATGCGCAGTTTGTCGCGCAGGCGCGGCTGGTCAAAATAGCGGATCAGGATGCCGTCATCCTTGAGACGCTGGTAGAACTCACGCGCCATCAGCTCACTGTTCTCGTAACGGATATCGCCCTGCGGCAACTTTGCCAGCAGGAAGTTGCTCTGGCTCGGCGCACACTCAAAGCCCAGCGTCGACAGCGCTGCCACAACGCGAGTACGTTCAGCTCGCACCTTGTCCCAACTCAGCGCGGCTGTGGCGCGATCACGCAGTGCCGCTGTGGCCAGTATCTGGGAGATCATATCGGTGTTGTAGCTGTCGCGAGTCTTGTGCAGCATCGGCGAGGTCAGTGAAGAGGCACCGATCCCATAGGCGAAACGCAGGCCTGCGAGTGAATAGCCCTTGCTCATGGTACGCAGGATCAACACGTTGTCGAACCGCTTGATCAGCGGGACTGCATCGTATTGCTGGCCCGGTTCGATGAAGTCTACGTAGGCCTCATCGATGACCAGTACGCCATTGAAATTTGCAGCGATCTCTTGCAATTGTGCAACCGGCGTCAGCACGCCTGACGGGGCATGCGGGTTGACGATGAAGGCCAGTTTCGCTCCGCAGGCATTGAGCTGGGCAGCAAAATCGGCGGGCATGCTCCAATCGTCCTGCAATCGGATGCGGGCGACTTCACAGTCCTGAATCTGCGCCAGCACCGGGTAGAGTGAGTAGCTCGGCTCGGCGATGGCGATGGTGTCTCCAGCATTGACGAAGGTCGTGATAATCAACCGCAACAACTCGTCACCGCCGTTGGTGGGGATAATGTTGTCCAGCCCGACCTGGTGATATTCGGCAGCAACCTGCCGGAATTCATTGGCCAGCGGCTGGGGATAACGACGCAGATCCTCGACGTGTATGCTGGCGAGCGCAGCGGCAACCGCCGGTGTTGCAGGATAGGGATTCTCGTTGGTATTGAGTTTGATGATTCCAGCCTGATTGGGTTGCTCGCCGGAACTGTATCCAGTCATACGCTGGATATTGGGTCTTTCGTAATTCTTTGAAATTGACATAGACGTTGGTGTTGCTCAATTGCACTCAGGTAGCACTCAGGTAGCACTCAGATAGCAGTCAGGGGTCCTGGCAGGAGTTGCCAAGGTTACTGGTTAATCCTCCCGGGTTCAATTGTTACGCAGATTGAGCAGGTAGTTTTCCCGCACTTTGCTCATCTCCGACGTTTCCACCAGCTCCTGCTTGTATTCATCCCACCACCCGCGAGAGTGGGGCACCATCATGTGGAAGTTGTAGAGACCGTTTTCCAGTGTAGTCAGAAAGTTGCGATAGTCCTGCTCCTGCCGGATCAGGATGCGCTGGACACGAATGATGACGTTGCGCTGATCGTTCACATCGATGGTGGCAACCTGTTCGGAAAGGTCGGTGAACTCGGTGGCCAGCTCTTCGGAACTGGCCATCAGGGCCTCGACCTGGGAGCTGAACAACGCCATCTGCTCGGCGAGTTGCTGCTCCTGCTTCAGTGCGGCCTGTTCGACGGCTGCCAGCTCCTTGTTGTCGAAAAGCAGCATTCCCAGCGCGCTGCCTGCAATCGCCAGCGCCAGTACGCAGGTCACCGCCAGCGCCAGGAGAATTAGTTGCTGGCGTTTCAATCCTGTTTTCAATGTCTCGAGAGGATCTGCCTGCAAAGCCAGGTCAGTACTGCGTTCAGCGTCTTTGCTCATGTCGGCCTCCAATGCCCCGCCGGGGCGTTGTGCAGAGCTTGTAGTGCGCAGGCGTCATCCT
>CAIRBI010000264.1 GCA_903876785.1 uncultured Gammaproteobacteria bacterium | reverse complement strand
TCATGCAATCCATCCCTGCCCTGCTGCAACGATACATACACCACCTCGCCTGTGCGAAGCGGCACCATTGATGCCAACTCCTGCAGCGGAATACGCGAGAAGTCATAGCTGAGCTGCGCATAATTGCCGCGAAACAAATCACGCGGATCGACGGGTCTGGTGCGCACGGTGATGTCGGTGCCCATAAGCAGCGGCAGCGCGGCACTCACCACCATGCCGATGAGAATCAGCACCTGCACCACTATGGCTGCGCCGACAACCACTGCTGTCGAAGGTCGCTTCATGCTGCATCTCCCCCTTTGTGGTGATGACGCCAGTACTTCGCTGCGCCGAGCATCACGCCGGCGAAGACGATGAACAACACCGCCCCGCCAACGTAATCACCAATCAAATTGAAATAGCGAAGCATCCCCGTCAGCAGAATTACGCCGATGCCCAGAAAGAAATGCCGGGATATCCCACTTCGCACACCATGCAGAAGCAGTCCGATGCCGACGGCTAGCAACGCGAAATTGTCGGCGATCCGCAGCCAGGGTGCCGCAGTGAAATCCATACCCAAGGCGACGACCAGAAGGAAGCCGTTGCCTGCGATCAATGCAGCAATGCGTTGACGATGCTGATAACGCCATGACAACGCCGCCGCACCTGTGCAACAGATCGCCATGAATATGGCCATCGAAGCAGCGTGAGGAAAGTCGGCCAGCAGCAGTCGCAGCCATGGCGATTCGAAGCTCAGGATCAGCAGCAACAGCAGAAAGGCACTCAGGCTCCAGCGTGCCAGGTCGTGCCCATATGCCTGCACCCTTGCGGAGGCATGCTGCACCATCCACAGACTCGCGCTGTAGGCCAGCAGGCCGAGGGAAGAAGCGATCAGAAAATGCTCGGCGCGCAACTCCGGACGACCATTAGCACTCCACAAGACGGCCAGCGAATACTCGATATGCAAGACCGTGGCGACGACGGTCCCCAGAAACAGCAGCGAACTGCTTTTGCCGCGCACCAGCACATACGCGACGCCCACCAGCAGCACAGGAAACAGCGCCGGGTAAAACCCATCCGACACCTCCATGAAAAACCAGATCAGAGCGAGCGCAAGCGTCTGCAGCCCAAGCAGGCGGGTGGGCAGCAACAGCGCGAACGGCAGCCCACCCAGCGCCCACCAGAACACACCATCGGCCATTTGTTCACCGAGATGATAGATCTGGGCGATCAGAATGATGGACGCGCCAAAGAACAGATTACCGAGGAAGAACAACCGGGCCGCCGCCTCCCTTCTGCCACTGCGAAAATAGTGCAGACCCAGCATTTGTGTGGAGGCAGTCAGTACTACGAGAGCGCCCATGCGCAACCCACGGGGGATGCTGTCCCAGTTCGCACCGATCAGCGTAATCAATGCCAGCCCGATGAAGAGATACCCCAGCACCAGCAGGACGTGATAGCCGAGCGTGCGGTGTTGAAGAGTGTGCAGGTTGTGATAGTCGAGCCCGTAGCGGGCGCAGATCGCCTGCGCCTGAGCCTCGTCGATCATGCCATCGGTGCGCCACCGGGTGATTTCCCGGGCCAGATCATGTTTGAAAGTGGGACGCAGGCTCATCAGATTCTCCGTGAGAGATGAAGTGAGATCATCCGGCCTGTCTTGCTTGTCGGCCAGCCTGTCGACCAGCCGTTACCCACAGCCAGCCAGCGTCCGAACCTGGTGTCGACCATGTGCACATTTTTATCGCGGACAACCCGCTGTCGCTCAGCAGCGCCTCGGCCTGCTCCGGGCTGTACCCAATCGCCCATTCCGTTTCGCTGTCGCCCGTGTTGACGGCTTCATTGACGTTGGTCAGCAGATTGAAAATCACCACGCCGTCGTCGGCGAGCACCCGTGTGATGCCGCGCAACAGATTGGCGGTGAATTCCCGGGGAATGTGCTGAAACACGGTAAAGACATAGGCCAGCGCGATCGATCCGTCTGCTATTTCCGCAGGCAGCGTGTCTGATTCATTGACGAGCAGGCGCACATTGCGGCGCTCCTTGAGCCGCTCCCTCGCACTGTCCAGTACCGTCGCGGATATGTCGGTGCCAATCACCTGCGGATACCGGTCAGCGAACCAGGACACCGAGCGGCCGAATCCACATCCCACATCCAGAACGGTCCCTGTCTGCGGCAACGCGAACATGCGGCCCAGCCATTGCGCCTCCGTGCGCTTCACGCTGCGCTCCAGAGCGTCGGAATATGGCACCGGCATCTCGACGTGCGTCTGGCTGAAATCCAGTTGCAGCACAGCGCTGTCCAGCGCGCGGTCTTCCCGACTCAGCTCGGCACCGAAATGATCCTGATAATGCGGATGGAGCGCGAAATAGCCGTCGCTCTGCATCTTGTCCCACATCCTGCTGAAGAGCGACTTTTCCATGGGTTGTCCTTGGCCTTTCTCAGTTTTTTCGTTGGTGGAGGATAGTAGGGGTCAGAGTAAAAATACAGCCTGCATTTTTACTCTGACCCCAACTATCCCCTCACCTGTCTAGCGGATCCATCTTCTCCGGATCAATATTCAGCGCTGCAGTTCATTGAGGCTGGGGATGGAGTAGCGCTCCGTGTGGGAGCCTGCCTGCAGGCGATTGGTTTAGTGACAGTTCCAAAAATCGCCTGCAGGCAGGCTCCCACAGTCAGTGGTTGGTATTAGTTCGTCGTCTGAAAGTCAGTTGGAAGCCAGTCACGCTCATCACCGCCAGCAGGAACAAGCCGAGGACGCCCAGCACCCTGTCCAGCATCTCCACGCCCGTCCACTGCAGATAGTGAATCTGGTAGAGCCTGTCGATCCAGCGGGTGTCCTGCCCGGACTGGCTCAGGCTGAGCGTGTTCCAGTCCAGCGTGATGCGCACACCGGTTGACGTGTGAAACGTGCCATCCTGCGGGGACTGCACCTGACCATAGCGTTGCGGGTTGTGAGTCACGGCATCGCGCACGAGCGTAAGTTGAGTGTCCGCGTCCGGCAGCGGCCAGGGTTGCAGAGTGTCAGGATGCAGTTGCTGCCAGCCCTGCTCAGTGCGGACCAGCAGATGATCACCCAGCACAGTGCGCAGATAGCGGAATTCGCTCCAGCTGGCGGTGGCAAGCGTCACCGGCGGGCGGCTCAGAGGGCTCGCTAGCGTGCCAGTGAGCGGATAGGTGCGAGGCTGCAGCATCTCATATGCCGGGCCATAACCAGGCTGGATCAGAAAGAACAGCCCGGTCAGCGTCCAGGCAATCAAGGGGGTCAGCATGAAGATGCCGACCAAGCGGTGGTACTTGCGGATGTTCACAGTCGGGCTCGGCCAGTACAGGGCCGCGAAGCATAGCCTATCTGATCGCCCTGTGGGAGCGAGCCTGCTCGCGATTGGTTTAAGCGCTAAGTGAACCAATCGCGAGCAGGCT
>CAIRBI010000263.1 GCA_903876785.1 uncultured Gammaproteobacteria bacterium | reverse complement strand
TATTGCTGACACCCGCATTCTGGCGGCGGTAACAGGTATGAAAGTCCGGTTGATCGATCCTCTATGGGGCTGCGGTCTGGCTCTGTTGTTGACGCTGGTGGCAACAGGTGTCGGATGGTTTCTGCACCGAGCAGTCCCTTCACAGAATCTTGCGCTGATCTATATGGCTGCCGTCATTGTCACGGCTGTTTACACCTCGACACTGCCAGCCCTCTTGAGTGCCTTCAGCGGATTTCTCGCCTTTAATTTTTTCTTCACGGAACCGCGCGGCACCTTCTGGATTACCGATCGAGAGGATGCGCTGACAGCGGCTTTCTTCCTGTTGATTGCCCTGCTGGTAGGCCCACTGGCCGCACGCTTGCAAAGCAAGATTCGCACACTGGAGTTTCGCGATGCCTCGGCCGGTATCGAGTTGTTGCTGCTCGAGCGCATGAGTGCCGCTATTCACCCGCAGGAGATCATCGACTCTCTGCAGGCGGCTTTGCGTGAACTGACCTGTGTTGATTGCATCGTGGTTCGAGTGGGTGAGCGAAGTCAGCCGCAATGGGGGAAGGAGGGCAGTGGCGTGGATGCTGCGACCAGAGCGGCCGTTGCCCAGGCTATGACGGCTAAGGAGGCATTCGCCCCCGCTAAAGTGCTGCTGCGCGACGCGACGCAGCTTGTCAAATGTCTCACGGATGGCGACAGGCTTCTGGCACTGGTGATCATCCCTTTGTTGTCGGGCGGTCAGCGCTATCGCAGCCTGGAATCCTGCCTGCCCTCGGTGGATATTCTGCTCCGTCAGGCCGGTCTGGCGCTTGCACGCACTCGGTTGCTGACCGATCTGGCGAAGGAGCGGATGGAGAAGGAGCAGGAGCTGCTGCGCTCCTCGCTGCTGTCATCAGTCTCCCATGATTTCCGCACACCACTGACAGCAATGATTGGTGCGACGAGCACGCTGATGGAGATGGGGGATACTCTGACGCCCGCGCAGGAGAGAGAGTTGCTGGAATCGGTATTGTCCGAAGCGCAGCGGCTGAACAACTATACGCAGAATCTGCTCGACATGACCCGGCTCGGGCGGGGCGAGCTGCGGCTGGACCGCAGCTGGGTCAGCATCGAGGAAATCGTCAATGTCACCCTCAAACGTATTCGGCCACTGGCGGAGTCGCATCATCTCCACGTGCGCATGGCTACGCCATTGCCGTTGCTCAGGGTGCATCCGGCATTGATCGAGCAGGCGATCTTCAACGTTCTGCACAATGCGCTCAAGTTCTCGCCAGCGGGCACTGATGTGATTCTAAGCTGCTATGCCGAGCAGCCTGAAGTGGCCGGGCAGGGTAGCCAGCTGGTCATTGAGATCAGCGATCAGGGGCCGGGCATTGAGGAGTCCGAGCGGGAAAAGGTCTTCCGTATGTTTCACACAGCCGAACAGGGCGATCGCCGGGTCGCGGGCAGCGGGCTTGGACTGGCCATTTGTCGTGGCATGATCGGGGCGCATGGTGGGTCGGTGTCTGTCTCGGAAGGGCCCGCCGGGCGCGGTTGCCTGGTGCGAATGAAGATTCCGGTTGCAGCGCTGGACGAGAACGAAGTGGGAGGCAGCGGGATTGAGCAAGATACTGATCATTGACGACGAGCCGCAGATCCGCCGCTTTCTGCGCATAGGTCTTACGGCGCAGCATTACGAGGTGATAGAAGCGGCAACAGCGAAGGAAGGGCTGGCACAGGCTGTCCTCAGCAGTCCACGGCTCATCATTCTGGATCTCGGGCTTCCCGATCAGGACGGACAGGAAGTGTTGCGGGAACTGCGTGAGATCTTTGCGGGCCCCATCATCATCCTCTCCGTGCGGCACCATGAGGCCGAAAAGGTGAGGGCGCTTGACGCCGGAGCCAATGACTATGTAGTCAAACCGTTCGGTATTCAGGAGTTGTTGGCGCGGATAAGAGCTCTGTTGCGTCAGCAAACCGATACCGATGTGGTCCCCGAAGCCTTCGATGATGGTCGCCTGCGCGTGCACACGGTGCTGCACAAGGTGACCCTGGAGGGGCGGGTGCTACGCCTTTCCAAGAAGGAATTTGCACTGCTGACTCTGCTGATCTCCTATCGCGGGCGCATCGTCACCCAGCGGCAATTGCTCACCGAGGTGTGGGGCAAGAGCCATGTGGAGGATGCCCACTACCTGCGCATTCTCATCGCACGCCTGCGCGCCAAGCTGGAGGATGATCCCGGCGCTCCTCGGTACCTGGAAACCGAGCCAGGTGTCGGGTATCGCTTTCTCGGTGGACAGTAACCCTCCGCGAGCGGTCACTTGAGCCGCATGCCGCGCCGCACGCCACGTTATGTGTAGGCATGCGCAGGGGTGCTGGTGTATACTCCAGCCCCTTTTTCTACAGAACACCATACAGGTATACCACTCGTGATCGAGAAAATTCGCAATATCGCCATCATCGCCCACGTCGACCATGGCAAGACCACGCTCGTTGACAAGCTTCTGCAACAGTCCGGTACATTGGAAGACCGTGGCAAGGCCGTCGAGCGCGTGATGGATTCGAACGATCAGGAACGCGAGCGCGGCATTACGATTCTGGCCAAGAACACTGCCATCATGTGGCAGGGTTACCACATCAATATCGTGGATACTCCCGGACACGCCGACTTCGGCGGTGAAGTGGAACGCGTCATGTCGATGGTGGACAGCGTGTTGCTGCTGGTTGATGCCGTTGACGGCCCGATGCCGCAAACCCGCTTCGTGACGCAGAAAGCGTTCGATCAGGGTCTGAAGCCGATTGTGGTGATCAACAAGGTCGACCGTGACGGCGCACGTCCGGACTGGGTGCTGAACGAAGTGTTCGATCTTTTTGACCGCCTTGGTGCGACGGACGAACAACTGGATTTCCCGGTCGTCTATGCCTCTGCTTTGAACGGCTATGCCGGGCTGGAGCTGGATCAGATGGCTACCGACATGGCGCCACTGTTCCAGACTGTGATTGACCGTGTGCCTCCTCCCCCTGTGGCCGTTGATGCGCCGTTCCAGATGCAGATCAGTGCGCTGGATTACAGCAGCTATGTCGGTGTTATCGGAATCGGCCGCGTCACCGGTGGTATTGCGAAAGTGAACCAGCAGGTGGTGATCATCGACCGTGAAGGCAACACCCGCAAGGGCAAGATTCTGCAGGTGAAGAGCCACCTCGGTCTGGAGCGTGTCGATGTGCCGGAAGCGCGAGCGGGCGAGATCGTTTGTATCACCGGTATCGACAAGCTGAATATTTCCGACACTTTGTGCGATCCGGAACACGTGGTAGCCATGCCGCCGCTGACCGTCGACAAGCCGACCATCAGCATGACCTTCCAGGTGAACGATTCACCCTTCGCCGGTCAAGACGGCAAGTTCGTGACGACCCGTAACCTGCGCGACCGTCTGGAACGCGAGCTGATTTACAACGTGGCACTGCGCGTGGAGCCGGGCGAGACGCCAGACAAATACAAGGTGTCTGGTCGAGGCGAATTGCATTTGTCGGTACTGATCGAGAACATGCGCCGCGAAGGTTTCGAGCTGGCTGTTTCGCGTCCTGAAGTAATCGTGCAGGAAATCGACGGCGTGATGCAGGAGCCGCACGAAGCGCTGGTCATCGACTGCGACGAACAGCATCAGGGTTCTGTCATGGAAGAGCTGGGGCACCGCAAGGCGGATCTGCAGGACATGACGCTGGATGGCAAAGGCCGTGTGCGTCTGAAATATGTGGTCCCGACCCGCGGCCTGATCGGCTTCCGCTCCATGTTCCTGAGCATGACCTCAGGCAGCGGCATGATGAACCATGTATTCGACCATTACGGTCCGATCAAGGTTGGCAACATCGGTCAGCGCAAGAACGGCGTTCTGGTTTCCATGGTCAAAGGCAAGACGCTTGGCTACGGCTTGTGGTTCCTGCAGGAACGCGGCCGTCTGTTCGTTGACCCTAACGTGGAAGTTTACGAAGGCATGATCGTGGGCCTGCACAGCCGCGACAATGACCTGGTAGTGAATCCGACCAAGGGCAAGCAACTGACCAATGTCCGTGCCTCCGGTACCGACGAGAACATCGTGCTGACCACACCGGTAAAGCACACGCTGGAACAGGCGATGGAGTTTATCGAAGAAGACGAACTGGTCGAGATCACCCCGAACCACATTCGTCTGCGCAAGAAGCTGCTGACCGAGAGCGAGCGCAAGCGCGCTGGTCGAAGCCCGCGCGGCTGATGTGGCATCTCAAATGAACCCCCTGGTGGGAGCGGGCCTTGCCCGCGATTGAACTCAGAGTTGAATCAATCGCG
>CAIRBI010000262.1 GCA_903876785.1 uncultured Gammaproteobacteria bacterium | reverse complement strand
TATCTCCGCCAACTCTGACGAGCAGATCGGCGCGATCATTGCTGAAGCGATGGAAAAAGTCGGCAAAGAAGGCGTCATCACAGTTGAAGAAGGCTCTGGTTTCGACAACGAACTGGACGTCGTGGAAGGCATGCAGTTCGATCGTGGCTACCTGTCCCCGTACTTCGTCAACAACCAGGACAACATGAGCGCCGAGCTCGAGAATCCCTACATCCTGCTGGTTGACAAGAAGATCTCCAACATCCGCGAAATGCTGCCGGTGCTGGAATCTGTTGCCAAGTCCGGCCGTCCGCTGCTGGTGATCGCAGAAGACGTGGAAGGTGAAGCGCTGGCGACTCTGATCGTCAACAACATGCGCGGCATCGTCAAAGTGGCTGCAGCCAAGGCGCCAGGCTTTGGTGACCGTCGCAAAGCCATGCTGGAAGACATCGCCGTGCTGACTGGCGGTACCGTGATCTCCGAAGAAGTGGGCCTGAGTCTGGAAAGCGCAACTCTGGAACACCTGGGTCACGCCAAGAGCGTGGTTCTGTCCAAGGAAAACACCACCATCATCGACGGTGCTGGTGACTCCAAGATCATCGAAGCCCGCGTTGGCCAGATCCGTCGTCAGATCGAAGACACGTCCTCTGACTACGACAAAGAGAAGCTGCAAGAGCGCGTGGCCAAGTTGGCTGGCGGTGTTGCGGTCATCAAGGTCGGTGCCGGCACCGAGATGGAAATGAAAGAGAAGAAGGCCCGTGTTGAAGACGCACTGCACTCTACCCGCGCTGCGGTGGAAGAGGGCGTGGTTCCCGGCGGCGGCGTGGCACTGATCCGTGCTCTGCAGAAAGTGGAAGGCCTGAAGGGCGACAACGAAGACCAGAACGTGGGCATCGCCCTGTTGCTGCGTGCCGTGACTTCTCCTCTGCGTCAGATCGTGGCCAATGCCGGTGACGAGCCGTCAGTAGTGCTGGACAGGGTCAAGGCAGGCAAAGGCAACTACGGTTACAACGCCGCCACTGGCGAGTATGTGGACATGGTTGAAGCCGGTATCATCGACCCAGCCAAAGTAACTCGCAGCGCGCTGCAGGCTGCTGGCTCCGTTGCCGGCCTGATGATCACTACCGAGTGCATGATCTGCGACATCGTCGAAGAGAAGTCGGCAGGCGGTGGTGGCGACATGGGGGGCATGGGCGGAATGGGTGGCATGGGCGGCATGATGTAAGCTGGCTAGCCTGTGTGGGAGCTTGCCTGCAAGCGATTTATCCCTCCAAAGCACGTTCGCTAGAAAGTACAGAAACCCCGCTTCGGCGGGGTTTTTTTTGCTCTTGCGGCGGCAGCCGATGACCTGGTCCGCTTCTGCGGCTGACCTGCGCCGCTCCGCGGTGCCCTCTCTCCGCAAAAAGCCTAAGGTCTTTTTGCTGCGTTCGGCGCTGGTCTTTTATGCCGCTGAAGCGGACCAGGTCATCGGCCGCCTCGTATGTGCCAGGTTCAGGAAGACCCACGTCAAAATTAACGGGTCAGGGAAATATTTACTCCAGATTAGAGTCAATCCAGGCCTAAGTGAGAAAAGTGAGGGCATTGGGGGCGGCGAGATACTTCATCGCGACGCGACAACAGAATCTTGAACACAGCACTCCACGGTTTTGCCTTTCAGATATGTGAGTTGCTTTAGCAGAGCTACTGGGCATCGATTGTAGTGGCCAACTTCACTGTGCCACTACATAATGCGGCGTCTATGAAGGACCACGTAATAACAACAATGACAATAAAGTGCTTCAGAGTATTCGTAATCGCGTTCGCTTGCTGGAACTTACAAGTTATGGCGGAAACCATTCCGCCCATCAATTCCGTGACGCTGCAGTCACCTGTTTCTTTGCCGGGAATAACCGTTGTAGATCCCAGCACTACGCCACCCCCTGCTGTGCCGGGTTCGATTCCTGACCCCGCCAGTGACGACAACTTTAGGCTGTGGATCTATAACCCACTCAACACTGCAGCAGCGTTAGGTTCTCGTGGCATTCTCTACCAGCCCCTTGGTTCAAGCTCGTGGACATTCGCGGCAGCTAATGCGAATGGCTCTTTGTCCATGAAACTGGCCGAAGAGAATTACCGTTTCGATGTGGTGGAGCCTTCGAGTTATAGCGGCACCATGAGTCGGAAGCGTTACGAAGTAGCTGTGTCGGCTAACGGCAGCGTTGCTGTCAAAAATGTAAAAGCGGACGGCAGGAATTTTTTTGCAGTAACGGTTAGCCCCATCAATCCATTCGCAGCGAAGCAGATGGAATACCAAAGCGTCTTGGCGACGCAGAAAGTTGCAGACTATCAGCCGACGTCGTCCTGCCAATTGCTCGACAAGCTCAACACAACACGCACTGTGAGCACGTTAACAGCTGGCTTCCCTCGTTCGCCATTCAGGCTGCCCTCCTATGGGCGAATAAAAGCGCTGATCGTGCCCATCGATTTTCCTGATGTGATGGGTGTAGACAATGCCTTCGCCTTCTTCAAGCCCGTGGCGGAAAGCCTGCGGGATTTCTACTACGCGGAATCCTATGGCCGCGTCGCGTTTGACTTTGACATAGTGTCGGAGTGGGTTCATATGCCCTTCGTCGCTGCCACGTATCGACTGGGTCCTTCTTCCACCAACCCTGATTACCATGGGTACCGGAGAAGAATCATTGAACTTACCCAAACCAGTATTAATTATGGGAAGTATGACGCCGTGTATTTCCTATTGCCCGCGCAAACCCCCTTGCAAGTGATTGGTCCCGGCCCAGCCATTACCTCTAATTACCTGACCACGACCGGCTATTTTTGGAGTGGTGCAACTGGAGGAGGGGATATGTATCTGACACCCAGCGGTCCCCATGCCAAGCGGAACTGGATTGCGCATGAAACCGGCCACGCCTTCGGACTGTATGATCAGGACTACAAGCACGAATCCCAAACTCTCGGAAAGTGGGGCGTGATGGCTCACAATTGGAGCACTTCCGCCATAGAGCTGGGCAGTTGGGATCGCTATCTACTGGGTTGGTTGACGGATTCGCAAATTGCTTGCTCTACGCGAGCGCAGCTGGCTCTGAATAGTGCAACAGTGAAGCTGGATCCCCTGGTCAGACAGAACAGTGGCGCTAAAGCCGCCATGGTGCCGCTTACTGACTCTAAAATCCTAGTAATAGAATCCCGCAAGAATGAAGGCATGGACGTGCTGACTGCAGCGCGCGAGGGCGTACTGGTTTATACCGTTGATATGAAGCTCGGCACGCTGGAAGGTGGCTACCGGATCCAGCCGCGTGTCGGCTCGACTGACAAGGTCAGTTTCGAAGACGCCGCGTTGCGTAGCGGAGATTCTCTCACCGTCGAGGGCATAGTCGTCACTGTACAGAGTTTGAGTGGTGACGGTGACACCATCCAGATTAAAGCGCTGGCCGATCCTGCGTTCCCGGTACTTTCGATTGAACGTAGCGGAACGGGTCGCGGCTCAATCGTAAGCAGTCCGGTCGGCATCAATTGCACAGCGGCGTGTGCAGCTCTTTTTGCTGCGGACGTGACCGTGACTCTCACAGCCCAGCCGGCAGTCGGCTCGGAATTCGCTGGATGGGAAGGATCTTGCTCAGGTATTGGCTTTTGCAGGGTCAACTTGTCGGAACAGCGCAACGTGATTGCCAATTTCGCAACTCTTACTCCCAAGTCAATTTCCGGAATCTCCACCACAGCACCTTCTGATCCCGCAGGCGCCCCCAAATCGGCGTTTTTCATCGGGCTTACTCTCAAGGACAGCAACTCTCTGCTTGCCAGCGCCAGGACCTCGGATGAGGTGGAGCTTGTCGGTTACATCACGCCAGACGCAAGGCATGCGGGCTTGCAAGCGGATGTCTACGTGGTAGTAATGGTTGGGCCTGGCGTTTACATGCGCACTCAAGACGGCAATTTTGTGCCGTGGAATATGCAGATACCCACATTAATTCCCACACAGCGAGGGGTCATGCTCGCTAACAACCATAAGGTGAGCATCTTCAATGGCAAGCTGCCTGTGATTGGTGACCTTGTAGTGGTCAAGTTAAACTGGCCACAGATTTCTGGGCATTCCAATAATTCTGTTCTGCCATCACAGGCGTCATACCTTCGTTATGAACGTGCGGCCTGAACCTGCTGTAGTACCCGAGTATGTAGTCAGTGATTCTGCT
>CAIRBI010000261.1 GCA_903876785.1 uncultured Gammaproteobacteria bacterium | reverse complement strand
TATCGCGGGCGGGCCCGCTCCCACGGCGTGTAATTTAGACTCGGCGGTACAATTCACGGCCGGTCTGGTTGTAGGTGTCTGCCATCTCTTCCATGCCGGTCTGCAGCGCGCTGGCGACGTTGTCGAGCTCTTTCTGCGCGGCGTAGTCACGCACTTCCTGGCTGATTTTCATCGAGCAGAATTTCGGTCCGCACATGGAACAGAAGTGCGCCACCTTGCCGGATTGCTTCGGCAGCGTCTCATCGTGGAAACTGCGCGCCGTTTCCGGGTCGAGTCCGAGATTGAACTGATCTTCCCAGCGGAATTCGAAACGCGCTTTCGAGAGTGCGTTGTCACGCAACTGTGCTCCCGGATGCCCTTTCGCCAGATCTGCCGCGTGGGCCGCGATCTTGTACGCCATCAGTCCATCCTTGACGTCCTGCTTGTTGGGCAGGCCGAGATGCTCTTTGGGGGTCACGTAGCACAGCATGGCGCAGCCGAACCAGCCGATCATCGCAGCACCGATGCCGGAGGTGATGTGGTCGTAGCCGGGCGCGATGTCGGTGGTCAATGGCCCGAGTGTGTAGAACGGCGCCTCGTCACATACCGCCAGCTGACGTTCCATGTTTTCCTTGATCATGTGCATCGGCACGTGGCCGGGGCCCTCGATCATGCACTGCACGTCGTGCTTCCACGCAATCTTGGTCAATTCGCCAAGCGTTTCCAGCTCGCCGAACTGCGCTTCGTCGTTGGCATCCGCAATAGAACCCGGTCGCAATCCATCGCCGAGTGAGAAAGACACGTCGTAAGCCTTCATGATCTCGCAGATGTCTTCGAAGTGGGTGTAGAGGAAATTCTCTTTGTGGTGCGCGAGGCACCATTTCGCCATGATGGACCCACCACGGGAGACGATGCCGGTCACGCGCTTGGCAGTCAGCGGCACATAGCGCAGCAAAACGCCGGCATGAATCGTGAAGTAATCGACGCCCTGCTCTGCCTGTTCGATCAGCGTGTCGCGGAAAATTTCCCAGGTCAGTTCCTCGGCGATGCCATCCACTTTTTCCAGCGCTTGATAGATCGGCACGGTGCCGATCGGCAGCATGGAGTTGCGGATGATCCACTCACGGGTCTCATGAATATTCTTGCCGGTGGACAGATCCATCACCGTGTCGGCACCCCAGCGGGCAGACCAGGTCAGCTTCTCCACTTCTTCCTCGATGGACGAGGTCAGTGCGGAGTTGCCGATGTTGGAGTTGACCTTCACCAGGAAGTTGCGGCCGATGATCATCGGCTCTACCTCGGGGTGATTGATATTGAGCGGGATGATGGCGCGGCCACGGGCCACTTCGGCGCGCACGAACTCCGGCGTGATCTCCTTCGGGATCGCGGCACCGAAGGATTCGCCACGATGCTGGGCACTCAGCGCAGCCTGCTCTCGCGCCTGCATGTAGCTCATGTTTTCGCGGATGGCGATGTATTCCATCTCAGGCGTGATGATGCCCTGCCGCGCATAGTGTAGTTGTGTGACATTGCGGCCGGCCTTGGCACGGCGCGGGGCGCGCAGATGTTCGAAACGCAGGTGCTCGGTGCGCAGGTCGCTCTGACGCTGCTGTCCATAGGTAGAGGTCACACCGGGCAACACTTCGGTGTCACCGCGCTCGTCAATCCAGGCTGCGCGAATCGCAGCGAGACCAGCACGCAGATCGATCTTCGCGGCAGGGTCGGAATAGACGCCGGACGTGTCATACACACGAATGGGAGCGTTTGGCTCCCGGCCCTTCTGGGTCAAGGTGTCAGACAACACAATTTCCCGCATCGGCACCAGCAGGTCGGGGCGACTCCCCTGCACATACACTTTGCTGGAACTGCCGAAGCGATAAGTTGTGGTGTCGTCCAGGCGGGTGATCTTGTCGAGAAACTGCTCTGCATTGGCGCTCATGGTCTATCCTGTATTCGTGTGATGAGTCGGGCCGCATTATGCCTTAATCATCCGAGAATTGTTACCGGACGGGTCAGCGCCAGCACAAGGGAATTTCGCGAAAAAAGAACCGAATCAGGGTTGTGCTGCGTATACGCTTCGCCTGACAGGATTTAACGCGACCAAGCCTCACGGAGGCCGGACGCCTTGAGGGTCACCCGGTTTGTCACCTATGGTAACCCTGTGTAGAATGCCGCCTTGCCGATGTGCAACAGATGCACCACAGATGCACCACAGACGACAGCTCCACATATCCTCACAAGCACCTAAACTACCGTTTTCTATCTTGGAAGGTTTTACACTATGGGACGATTTACTCAACGCCTCGGGCTCATGTTTTGCCTGTCTGTCGGCACCACCCCGGTACTTGCCGATGATCTGGTGAGCATCCTCGATCTGGCCATGCAAAATGATCCCACCCTGAAGCAGGCTGAGGCACAGTACCAGTCTCGCCATACCCTGCTGGACCAAGGCCGGGCTCTGCTGATGCCAAGTGTGGCATTGCAGGGTTCCACGACCCGTCAGACTACGGGACTCGCCGGCCAGATGAGCTTCCGACCCGGCCAGAACTCGCACGGCTACCGTTTGAACCTGACCCAGGCGCTATTCAACCTCTCCGCCTGGTACAGCTACCAGAGCGCCCAGCAGTCCGACCAGGCCGGCGCGATCACGTACGCCGCTCAGGAACAGAACCTGATCATTCGTGTCGCCACTGCGTACTTCAACGTCCTGCGCGCCCTTGATGACCTGGACACCCGTCGCCAGGAAGAAGAGGCGGCGCAACGTCAGTTCGAGCAGACCCGCCAGCGTGAGGAAGTCGGCCTGATCGCCATCACTGAAGTCTATGAAAGCCAGGCCGCTTACGACCTGTCCCGCAACAACACCATCATCGCCGAAGACACCCTCTCCAGCCGTTACGAGGCTCTGGAAGCGATCACCGGGCAGCCGCATCCGAATGTCGAAGTGCTGCGCGAGGATTTCCCGATCGTGAATCCGGAAGGCACGATGGAGTCATGGACCCAGCAGGCCATGGACAGCAACATGGCGCTGACCGCAGCCCGCTACAATCTTGAAGCGCAACGTATCAACCTCAAGGCGCGCAAGGCCGATCACCTGCCGACCATCGCACTGCAGGGTGGCTACAACCACAACGTGACAGCAGGCAGCCAGTCTGCGGACGGAACCTCACGCTTTGCAGGTGCCATTGACGGCACGACGCTGGCGCTGTCCATCAATATCCCTCTGTACAGTGGTGGTGGTGTGCAGGCCAGACGCCGCGCGGCTGAGTACGACGTAGTCGCCCAACAGGAAGCACTTAACCTGACGCGTCGCCAGACGACTCAGGATGTGCGCAACATATTCCGTCGCGTAAACACGGATGTGCTGGTGATTTCTCAGCGTCAGCAGGCGATCACGTCGGCGCAGAGTGCGCTGGAGGCGATTGAGGTTGGGTATGAAGTAGGGACGCGCAATATTGTGGATGTGCTGCAGGCGAGGCAGCAATTGTTTGTGGCATTGCGGAATTATTCCGATGCGAAGTACAACTATGTGATCGATACCTTGGCGCTGAAGCAGCAGACCGGCCTGTTGACGCCGCAGGACATTCTTGACCTGAACCAGTGGCTTGAGGCTGAGCCTGTTACAGCGCCATAGAAGTTCGACTTACTGATTGTTGATCAGCGCGGCCGGTGGGTGTGAATCCATCGGCCGTTTTCTTTTGTGGCGCGTTATCAGTGGATTGAGCGGGGTGCCGATGTGGTCAGGCGCGACACGCCGTGAATACATCCGTGTAGGCTCGCTTTCGCCATCCATGGCTCAAGACGGTCGCTCCTGCCCACATCAGCACCCCACTCCTGCTGGGCCGTGCAACACCAAAGCACGTGGAGCACGCCACATCTTCGCGCTGTTCTATAGTCTGCTTTAACTCAACGCTGATGACTCAGTCGTGCACAGATCTTTGTGGCTGAATCTCTGACACAGATCCACCCGCCGACAACCTAACTGCCCTGAGCGGGCTCGGTGCTGCCTGAGCGCCCTATCGTCGGCGACCGTCTGGAGTCGGCACAGTTCTTCGGGAGCGGGATGCCGGGGCGGGCAGTGGTGACCGTCTTGAGCCATGGATGGCGAAAGCGAGCCCCCATGGATGGGTTCACGGCGTGTCACCACAGCCCGCCCCGGCATCCCGCTCCAACCACTGACACAACAAAGACCCAGCGACGTCAGTATCGAGACGAAACGCTCGTGGAGGTAGACGAAGCGAACTGCCTCAGCTATTCTCGGCCCGCTTCCAGAAGAAATGAGAACAGGGTCACAAAAAAACAATAAAAACAGGTGAATAACCAGTGCCTCTGCGCCGTCGTGTCATGGTCGGGAATCTGCTGCTGACCGCAGCCGTATCAGCAATATTCGTCACCGCCTGGGTCCAGAATCCCACGCTGACGGCAGCACCCTTTGTCACGCGGGACGCAGCCCCCAGTACCCTCGAACTTTCCCCTAGATCACCTTTCGTCAACAGCTTCGCCTCGTCAGACACCGGCGACTACGTCCACTCGGCGGCGCTGGCACAACTGTCGGAAAGCACACTGATGTCCGTGTGGTTTGCAGGCTCCAGAGAAGGCGCCCGCGATGTGCAGATCCGCAGCGCCCGTTTCGACATCGCCAGCGAGAAGTGGGACAGTGAGGAGATACTGGCCACACGGGAGTCGACCCAGGAGGGCGTCAACCGCTATATCCGCAAGCTCGGCAACCCGGTAATCGCACTGGCGCCCGATCAGCGCCTCTGGCTTTTCTATGTCTCCGTTTCGGTCGGCGGCTGGGGTGGCAGCTCCGTCAACGCAATGGTGTCCGAGGACATGGGGCAGAGCTGGTCTGAGCCCTGGTCCCTGGTCACCTCGCCCTTCTTCAACATCAGCACGCTGGTGCGCAGCGCCCCCGTATTCCACGCAGATGGCTCCATCGGTCTGCCGGTTTACCATGAGTTCATCGGTAAATTCGCCGAGTACCTGCTGCTTTCTCCCGACGGCGAGGTCATCGACAAGATCCGCATCAGCCGTGGCAATCACTCCCTGCAACCCTCTGTGGTGCCCACCGGCCCACGTAGCGCGGTAGCGATGATGCGTTACGCCGGT
>CAIRBI010000260.1 GCA_903876785.1 uncultured Gammaproteobacteria bacterium | reverse complement strand
GGCCCGCTTGCGCAGGCTTCCCGACTGAGCGCCTGCGGCGCTCTCCTGTGGATGGCCGGATGGACAACCCTGCGGGTTGCCCACGCGTCCACCCACAGGCCGTCGGCTGCCCACAAGCTCCACCGGACTCCACCACCAAGTCGGGGTGACAGGCCGGATTTCCATATGGAACGACGAGGAACCGATCTGCCCGACGTGCTGAGGCAACTTGCAGCAGCGAATGAACTGGGTAACCGACAACTAGACCGTCAGTGCGACAAACGGCGAGAGGCAGTATGAACAGGTGTTTTCATCACATCGGCTGGCCAACAACAGATCTGCCGATTTCGAATTAACGATCACCACTTCTAAAGGAAAGAATATGAATTTCAACCTCAACACTCAGACCTTCGCAACTCCAGACGGCTCAGGCGGCTACATCCTAAGCCCTGCGGCACAGCTTCTGATATTCGGCTCCACGCTCTATGGGGACCCTGCCGAGACGACGCCGGAAGGCCTGATGGTGTCATCACGATTCATTGATGAATTCATCTCCGCAGCAGTTGCCGGCGGCTTTCGCAAGGCGGATATCTTGCGGACTCGGATGGCTCGAGGAGAGACCTGTCGCGAGCTCATCTTACTTGCGCAGGAGGCCGAGCGCGCGGCGGGTGAGCAGCGACTTTGCAAGCTGGTTTCAAAGTTTAGACCGTGAATAATTGCGCCGTCCTTAGTGAACGCTATTTCACAGGCATGAACACAGACCTGTACGACTTATTGCATCAGCTTGAAGAGGTGAAAACATGAGAAAAATTGAGTAACTGAAATTGCCAGACCGCATCGAAAATTTGTTATCGACATTTACCTGACAGCGGTACACCCTGCTCAGCCTACAAGGAAATCACTTCATGACTGATCCGAATCCAGACGGAAAAAAAACGGGCCGTGCTGCTGGCGGTCGATTTGCTGTCGGCAACAAGGAATCACCTGGTCGTCCACCCGGACGGGGAGCAGTGGCCGAGATGCGTGAGGCTCTGTCGACCGATCTGCACAAGATCATCGACACGATCAAGACTCAGGCCTTGGCGGGCGATCTGCAGGCGATCAGAATCATTCTCGAGCGCGTGCTGCCAGCCCTGAGGCCGATCGAGTTACCCACACCGCTCACGCTGCCCGATGGCTCGTTGACGGAACAAGGCAAAGCCGTGCTGGCTGCCGTTGCCGCAGGTGATATCGCGCCGGGGCAAGGTGCTGCGCTGCTGGCATCCCTGGGCACGTTGGCGAAGTTGACCGAAGCCGATTTGCTGGAACGACGCATTGAAGCACTCGAACAGCGTTTCAGCAACTCGCAGGGACTACGCAAGTGACCGCCCTAGAGCGCCGCTTGTCAAAGCTGGAGATGGGCCGTCAACCAGCCGCGCATCGCCCCCTTGGCATGTCGATCGACACCTTCATCAGTCACATGCTGGCCGCGTTGCCTCCCCTCGATACAGGCATCAACCCCAGCGAACTCGATCGTGCTGCAGCACCCTGGTTTGAAGCGATGACCGTCAGCGAAGCGCAGGATCTTGTCACCTCAATAGATGCCGTGCTGGCGGCTCGCCGTAAATCGAAGACTGGGGGTGACCTATGAACAACGGATAGGCTGCGATAAATATGACAGCAGCCTGATTCGGAAATATATCCGCGCACCATCATTAACGACCATATCTAGATCAGCCGGGAATTTCAAGAAAAATAAATTATTAAAATTTCAAATAGCTCTTATTCTTTTTGGCAATGACTTATTACTTGGAGTAAGTATATGAAAAAAGGTGTGAATTTTGAGAGAACTGGTTGCGCTATTAGATTTACAGCCTGACCAGGCTGACGAAAGTCTGATAAAGGCCGTTGCCGCCAGAATC
>CAIRBI010000259.1 GCA_903876785.1 uncultured Gammaproteobacteria bacterium | reverse complement strand
AGACATGCCATCGAATGGAACAATCCTGAACTGAAGAGCTAATGAGGAGAACCACCATGCTGGACATCCTGATCCGCTACCTGCACCTGGGTGCCGTGCTGGTACTTGCGGGCACCCTGATAATCGAAAATATGGCAATGGCTCCGCATATCTCCAGAGAAGACCTGCGCAACCTGCTCAAGGTAGATGCCGCTTACGGGTTGAGCGCCCTGGTGGTGCTGGCATGCGGCGTGACGCTATGGTTCACCGGCGCCAAACCCAGCGCCTTCTTCTCGGGCAATCCAATCTTTCACGCCAAGCTGAGTCTGTTCGTGGTGGTGGGGCTGTTGTCGATCTATCCCACCGTGTTCCTGCTGCGCCACCGCAAGAGCGAGGCCGAGACGCTGGAGGTGCCTGCAGGCGTGCGGCGCGTGTTGCGCGTGGAGCTGGTTCTGCTGGCCATCATTCCGGTGCTCGCCTTCCTGATGGCGCGCGGCGTGGGGCTGTAGTGTCCGCCTAACGAATAATCATCTGCAGCCATGCGGAGATATCGCGAATCTCCTCCTGGCAGACCGAGTGCTCCATGCGATATTGATGGTAACGAGTGGGATGCCCCATCTTGCGCAATGCCTCGTCGGCGTGGCGCCCAAGCGACTCATGTACGACAGAGTCATGCGTCCCGTGACAGATCAGCACCGGCAACTCCGCATTGGCAAGGTCCTGAGTAACCGAACCGGCCGTCGGAAAATAACTGGACAGCGACATCGCACCGGCGAGGGGCCGCCGACAGGTCAGCGCTGCATGCAGGATTACCGCCCCGCCCTGGGAAAATCCCGCCAGCACGATGCGCGAGCTGTCTACGCCCCGCTCCACTTCACGCTCAATCAACGCATGCACGGCAGCCGCGGAACGCAGCAGCTGCGCTTCGTCCACCCGGCGCTTGACATCCATTTCCAGAATGTCGTACCAGGCAGGCATGACATAGCCATTGTTGATGGTCACCGGGATCGATGGCGCGTGGGGAAACACGAAGCGGAGGGGTAACGTCGACGGCAGACGCAGCTCCGGCACGATGCTCGCAAAATCATTGCCATCGGCGCCCAGCCCGTGTAGCCAGATCACGGAAGCGGTGGCCTTGCAACCATGAGGGGAGAGCAGTTCTAAAGCAGGCAGATAATTCATGGCGATGGCGTTCCGAATAGTGAAGGTGAAGTCATGACTGAATGCTAATACAGCGAATCGGCATTGTCATCGCGAGCCCGGCGGTACTGCTATCTTTATCTTCTCGAGAAACAGGCTTAATCTGCTGGTTCTCTTCACTTTTGTGATGTTCTCTGCGGAGCCGACTCCATGCGCCTGCCCTTTCTCCTGCCATCGCTGTTGTTCCTGCTGAGCAGCAATCTGCAGGCACTGGACACCGCTGCACTGGCAGCGGCGCTCAATGCACCGGGGCGGGATGTTGCCGACCGCGTCCGCGATGTGGTCCGCAAACCCGTCGAGGTGCTCGACTTCCTTGGCGTGGACTCCGGCATGACCGTGGTTGATCTGTATGCGGCCGAGGGCTACTTCACCTATATCCTCGCCAAGGCCGTCGGACCGGACGGTGTGGTCTACGCGCAGACCCCGCCACGCAGT
>CAIRBI010000258.1 GCA_903876785.1 uncultured Gammaproteobacteria bacterium | reverse complement strand
CGGGGATGCCCGTGTGCTCGATCTGGGCGACGCGACCCTCTTGCCAGGATTCATCGAGTTGCACGCGCACTTGCAGTTTCGTCAGGTATCTGCCGACACGGTACTGCAGCATGGCATCACGACGGTTCGGGATATGGGAGGTCCGGTGCATGCGCCTCGACAGGAACCGGGAAAGCTGCGTTTGCTGACGTCGGGCCCGATTCTGACGGTGGCGGGAGGATATCCAGCCATTACCATGGGGGAGGAAGGAATTGCCAGTGTGCTCAGTACTCCGGAGCAAGCGCGGCAGATCGTTCGTGCCACTGTCGAACAGGGCGCAGTCGTCATCAAAGTGGCTTTGGAGCCGGGTGGTGAATCCGGCGCTCCATGGAATGCAGGTCATTCTCATCACATGCAGGCGGGCCATTCGCCCGATTCGCCTGTTTCAAGAGTCGAGGCGTGGCCGATGCTCAGCAGTGAAATTCTGCGCGCGATAGTTGACGAAGCCCATCGCCACGATCTGAAAGTCAGCGCTCATCTGGGCGATGAAGCCGGTGCGCTATTGGCATTGGATGCCGGCGTGGATGAATGGTCTCACGTGCCGTGTGCGGAGATTTCAAGCGCGCTGGTTGCGCGTGCCGTGGCACAGCAGGTGGCGATCATCGGCACGCTGGATACCTTGAGTCGCTGTGCGGGGAGCATGACGAATGCCTCGCGCCTGGTGAGCGCGGGCGTCAAACTGCTGTACGGCGCCGAAGTGGCGCATCCCGACATACCCTGGGGCATCGATGCGCAGGAGCTGATGTACATGAATGCAGCAGGAATGACATTGGAAGAGGTGCTGATATCCGCGACTTCCCGAGCAGGACAACACCTGCAGATACCGAAGTTGGGCACGCTGGTGTCAGGTGCCCCTGCAGACATCATCGCGGTAAGGGGTGATATCGAAACTTCACTCAAAATACTGGAGTACCCCGACTTGGTCATTGCAGGGGGGCAGGTCGTGCTCAATAAATTCGGTGATTGAAAGTGACTTTTTCTTTGGCCTTGCTTTGAACGGCCGCAGTTTGCGTTTGTTCCTCGGTGTGGCGTAATCTTGAAAAAGCGCTCCATTTTATTAAATTCAAAAAAGGATCCAGGTGATGAACGATTCACAACAGAAAGCCGAGTTCGAACAATCTTCTCCGCAGATTTCTCGCCGCAAGGTGCTGCAGGGTGCCGCGTTGCTGGCGGCGTCACTGTCGGTCAATCGAGGCATGGCCGCAGAGGAACATGATCATGCTGCGATGGGCGGTTACGATGCATTGGTTGAATCGGCGCTGCATTGCACGCGCGATGGCAATGCCTGTATGCACCACCTGCTGGTGCTGGCCAGCAACGGCGACACATCACTGGCAGAGTGCGCACATGGTGTCACCGATATGCTGGCTATATGTGATGCGCTGGTGACGTTTGCCTCGCACAACTCGGCTCACCTGCAGGGCGTTGCTGCTGTAGCTGCAACAATCAGTGATGACTGTGAAGCCGTTTGTCGCAAACATGCGGATGCTCACGAGGAGTGTCGCAAACTGGCCGATTCCTGTGCGGCTTGTGCTCGGGAGTGCCGCGCGATCGCAGCCTGAGCCGCTGCTGGAAACTGAATCGCCAAAGCCCCGCGTCCGCGGCGGGGCTCACCGTTCCCTCTCTGCAGTTGGGAGCCTTAAATCTTGCGGACGAACTCCGACTTGAGCCCCATCGCGCCGATGCCATCGATCTTGCAGTCGATGTCGTGGTCGCCTTCCACCAGGCGTATGTTCTTCACTTTGGTGCCAACCTTCACGACGAGTGAAGAGCCTTTGACCTTCAGGTCCTTGATCACGGTGACCGAGTCGCCATCCTGCAGGATATTGCCGTTGGCGTCCTTGATAATGCGCGCCTCCTCGCCACCACTCGGCGCCGCAGCCACTATGGGCCACTCATGCGCGCACTCCGGGCACACATAGAGGTCGCCATTTTCATAGGTGTATTCGGATGCGCAGTGTGGGCACTGTGGCAGGTCACTCATCGTGTACTCTCTTTCGTGGCGGTATTAATCAGCAGTTAATAAATGGTGTGTTGTCATATGTCATGAGGCAATTTCTCAGAAGGCGGCATACTGACAGAGTCAGGACTTTACTGTCCACCCGGCAAAAAAGTGGCTTCGGCAAGACTGTAATTTTGCGTGACAGAGGAAGGTAGCCGCTATTTCGGCGCAAACAAAAGCGCTAGTATCGCCGCCCGTTTTAGATCGACCCATTATCAGACAGGTTTCAGAAGGAGTGTTTACGTGACTAAATCTTCATTATTCCTGCTTTTCAGCATAATGGGCGTTGCTTCCGCCTATGGGCAGGACGCCAGCGTCGAGAGCGGCCGGGCATTGTTTGAGGCCGAATGTTCCCGTTGCCACGTGCCAGTGGACATGAACGCGCGCGTGCGCGCCAACTGGACTGGTCGCACTGGCGGTGATCTCTACAACCTGATTCGCACCACCATGCCAGCCGAGACCCCTGGCTCGCTGACCAATGACGACTATCTGCATCTGACGGCTTACTTGCTGCAGAACGGCGGAGTGTCAGTGGCTGGAGGCACGCTGACGGCCGATGCTCTGATTGCACTGCCTGTCACGCCCATGGCCGCCTCTGCGGCAGGCAGCGACACCGCCGAGTGGGCTGCGTTCAACGGCACCAACGCCGCCACGCGCTACGCACCGCTTGACCAGATCAATGCAGCGAACGTCGCCACATTGACCCAGGCGTGGTCATTTGACACCGGGCCGTTCGGCCCTGAACCGGAAAACACCAGTGTGACAACACCGCTGATGGTCGATGGCCGTGTGTATCTGACAGCCGGCGCGACGCGCAATGTCGTGGCGCTGGATGCTGCCAGTGGCCAGATGCTGTGGATGTGGCGTCCCGACGAAGGCGCTCGTTTCGATGCCGCGCCGCGCAAAGGCTCAGGCAAAGGCCTGACCTACTATGACAACAACGGTCAGAAAACCATTTATGTGATGACTCCCGGCTATTATCTGGTTGCGCTTGATGCCGCGACCGGCCGCGAGATCGAGTCTTTCGGCGATAAGGGCTGGGTCGATCTGCAACAGGGACTGCGCCGTGGGCCGGGTCGCGAAGATCTGGATATTGGCATGTCCTTCATGCCCATGGCTGTCGACGGCGTCGTGATTGCTGGTGCCGCGCACCTGGTCGGTATGCGCCCGATCTCCGCGAGCAACGTGAAGGGCGACATCCGGGGGTTTGATGCGACGTCCGGGCAGCTGCTGTGGACCTTCAAGACCATTCCCGAGCCGGGCGAAGAAGGCTTTGAATCCTGGCTGGCTGGAGCCGACATTACTGGCAACGCTGGCGTGTGGGCGCCGATGTCAGCCGACGAAGAGCTGGGTCTGGTGTTCCTGCCGGTTGAGGCTGCGACGGGCGATCGTTACGGTGGCGATCGTCCGGGCAACAACCTGTTCTCCAGCTCCACTGTCGCCCTGAACTACAAAACCGGCGAGAAGGTCTGGCACTTCCAGACCACTCACCACGACATCTGGGACTGGGATACCCCTTCGGCACCGATCCTGGCCACCCTGCCCGACGGTCGCAAGACAGTCATCCAGACGCTGAAGCAGTCACACCTGTTCCTGTTCGATCGTGCCACAGGCGCGCCACTGTTCCCGGTGGAAGAGCGTCCGGTACCAGGGACCGACGTTCCCGGAGAGTGGACCGCGTTGACGCAGCCATTCCCAGTGAAGCCGCTGCCCTATGACCGTCAGGGTTTCCAGGAGGACGATCTGGTCGACTTCACGCCGGAGATTCTCGCCAAGGCCAAAGAGGCG
>CAIRBI010000257.1 GCA_903876785.1 uncultured Gammaproteobacteria bacterium | reverse complement strand
CTGGTACTGGAAAATGTCTTGCCGGTGCTAACCCCGGTATTGAATGAGATCGGTGCCGCCAATAGCTGATGGCAGCTCGGGTTCATTGCTCGAAAGAGATATTGATGTTGTCGATGTCGTCGACAGTGAAGCCGTGGCTCCGATACCACTTCTTCAGAAGCTCGGTCTCGCCTTTTGCCTCGCCGTAGAGTCGGCTGACACGGTGCGATCTGCAGAACTCCAGCACCTCATCCAGCAGCGCTGTGCCAACACCCATGTTCCGGTAGTTCTGCGCCACGGCAATATTGCGCAGGCAATAGCTAACGGCCGGACCTGAGATATCGCTTGAACCAGGAATATTGCGACGCTGCCCGGAGGGGCGGCTCAGCTCGGCAAAAGCGATCGAGGTGGGGCCACTGTAAACCCGGAAGAACAACTGCTCTGACAAACCACGAGGCTGAACGATCTGCAGGTCCGGCACCGGGCATTTGAATTTTTTCATGCTGTACTGATTACCAAGAGCCTATATTCGCGTCAGCGTCGCTCACAAATCGATCAATTTCAGAGTGTGCTTTGCCTTGCCTGGCAATCGGACCGGCCAAAACTAATCTGGCCGGAAAAACTTGTCTAGGGAAATCTGGACTTCAGCCCTCTTTCAACCCGCGGCGGGGAAACAAGCCAGGCCCGCCCGCAATAAAAGCGGAGCTGGCGTGTGCTGCTACTTGTAGTGGTTACGGCCACCGCGCTCATCCCTGTCATTACGACCACGATCGCTTTCGTGTCGATCGCTGTGGTGTCGATCGCTGTCGTCACGATCGTAGTCACGATCGTAGTCACGATGATCATTATCGTGTCTGTCGTAGTCGATCCTGTCATCCCTGCGCTCGTGCTGCAAACCAAACGGCGCGTAGATAATCGGCGGTGATCGATGAATCACGATGCGGTCGGGTTCATATCGCGGTTCATACCGCGGAGCAACCCAGCCACGCACATAGCTCACATAACTGCCATTGATGCCGTAAAAGACCGAAGTGATGCTGACGTAGGTGCGATGCACATAGCGATATTCGGGGCCGAATTGACTGCGGCGATACCGACGTTCAAAGCGCTCGTAATACTTCGCCATTTCGTCGTAACGCGCCTGCACGTAATGGCGGTCACTGCGACCGCCCAACGCGTCACGGAAGCGGCGCGCCTCGCGAGCCAGCTTCTCCGCGTCGTCCCGCAAAGAACCATGGACGCCGGCATGGCGCAGTTCGCGAGCCATTTGATAACTGCTGTCTTCGAGGTGACTGGCTTGCCTGACGAGGCTGCCGTCATTGGCAGAGGCCGGGCTGGCAAATGCCAGCAATCCGAAAAGCAGAGTCAATGCTGTGGTGATGCCTATCGTAGTTTTCATTGAAGAGCTCCCTGGACGCGCGTCACATGCTCGCGCTGCCCCGAAGGCACCATTGCCTTCTTGAGGATCATTCTAGGCCGCCCAACTGAACTCGACCTGAACGCTCTCACGCACCAGCGGCAGCGGTGCATATAGCCAGGTACTGACGCACGACGTTGTCGATCCCCTGCTCCAGAGATTCAACTACCAGCGCGTGGCCGATGGAGACCTCCAGAATCCCCGGAATTTGCAGAAAACGCGCAAGATTGTGCAAATCCAGATCGTGACCCGCGTTCAACCCGATCCCAAGCTCGCTGGCGCGCCGGGCGGCGGCACGGTAGGACTCATACACTGCCGACTCCTCTGCGGTGCCGAACGCACGAGCGTAAGCCTCGGTGTACAGTTCTATGCGGTCAGGAGCCACATCCAGCACCTGTTCGACTGCCTCGACTGACGGGTCGAGAAACAGACTGCTGCGCACGCCAAGTGCGCGCAACTCATCGAGCACTTCACGAAGCAGCGCGGCGTTGGCACGCACGTCCCAGCCATGGTCGGAAGTCAGCTGATCTGGCGCATCGGGCACCAGCGTGCACTGTGCGGGCTTCACTCTGGCAATCAAGGCCATGAACTCCGGCGAGGGATAGCCCTCAATGTTGAACTCAACACCCGGGAATTCGAGCAGCAACGCGGTAATGTCGACGACATCCTGGCGCGTCACGTGGCGCTCATCCTGACGCGGATGCACGGTGATGCCTTTCACACCCAGCCCGATCAGACGGCGCACGAAATAAAGCAAGTCGGGAAAGTTGCGGCCCCGGGAATTGCGCAGCAGGGCGATCTTGTTGACGTTCACACTCAGGATAGTCATGTCGGTTCCAATGTTTGGACTGGGTTTAAGGACTGAGTTTCAGGGCCCGGCTGATTCTGCCGAAGCTTCAGCCGTGGCGGGTTTGAGAAAACTGTGCACAATGCGATAGAAGGTCTGCGGCTTCTCCGCGTGCAACCAGTGGCCGGTGTGCATGATGACCTTGGTCTTTGCCTGCGGAAAGCGCTGCAGTATCTCGTCGCGATGCTGCTCGACGATATAGTTCGACAAGGCGCCCTTGACGAACAGGACTGGCCCGGCGAAGACGCCATCCGCCGGTGGACGCTCGCGCAGCCGCACATAATTGGCCTGCAGCGCCGGCAGATTGACGCGCCAGTAGAAACCACCCTCAGGCTTCTTGAGCAGATTGGTCAGCAGGAACTGCCGCACCAGCTCATCTTCTTCGTATTGCGCCAG
>CAIRBI010000256.1 GCA_903876785.1 uncultured Gammaproteobacteria bacterium | reverse complement strand
TCATCGCGAGCAGGGCTCGCTCCCACACTCACAACCGCTGTCACGGAGATCACTGCAGGTCTCGTGGTGCTGGCGGACGGTGGCAAGTCCATTCTCAGTGAGCGGCTGGGCATCTCTGGCAGCGTGACTCACTATGGGCAGAAGGCCATCATTGCCAACATCGCATTCGAAAAATCTCACGACAACGTCGCGTTCGAGCGCTTCACTGACAGCGGACCGCTGGCAGTGCTGCCGCTGGAGACTCAGCAGGGCGACCATCGCGGTGCTCTGATCTGGACGGTGCCGGAGCATGAAGCGGATGAGATTCTGGCGCTGCCGGAAGCGTTGTTTCTGCAGCAATTGCAGGAGCGTTTCGGGTACCGTCTGGGGCATATCGAGAAGGTTGGTGCGCGCGTCGCTTATCCGCTGAGTCTGGCTGTCGCGCGCGAGCAGGTCAGGCCGGGGCTGGTGTTGCTCGGCAACGTAGCGCACACGCTGCACCCGGTGGCCGGGCAGGGACTGAATCTGGCGCTTCGCGATGCGGAAGTGCTTGCTGAACTTCTGGCCGCCGCGCATGAGGAAGGGCAAACGCCCGGTGCGATGGCGGTGTTGCAGCGCTACGTTGAAGCCCAGCGTCGCGATCAGGACGCCACCATCGACTTCAGCCACTACATGACGCGGCTGTTCTCCAGTGGCAATCCGGCACTGATCTGGGCGCGCAAGTTTGGTCTGTTCTCCATCGACCTGATTCCGGTGATGAAGAAGACCTTTGCCAGGCAGGCTATGGGGCTTGCGGAGCGGCGCATGCGTCGGGCTTGATTGGCGTTATCGCGGGCAGGCCCGCTCCCACAGGGCACTGCTATTGTGGGAGCGGGCCTCGCCCGCGATAGTCACAGATCGCAATGATCGGTGTTAGCGAGTCCGTTGTTCCTGCACCGCCAGTCTGATCGCCTCAATTCGTTTGCGGTTCACCCCCAGGTCACTCTTGCCAAGACGTGAGGCGGAGCGCACCTGCACAACTCCGGCGGCAGGATCGGCCAGAAATTCCACGTCATCCACAAAGCCCATCAGCCGTGTCGTGAACTCCGCATAAAGATAGTTGTCCTGTTCGCTGATGATCTGAGCTCCGTCCATGCCAGCGACGGCCTGCTTGACCTCTGGCAGTGTGGCGCTCAAGGGCTCTATGCGGTGGCTTTCGCGGGCCTCGGCGCTCGCGACACAGTTTGGAGAATCCGGGCATGTGCCGAGCTGGCCATTGCTTGCCCCCAGAGTGGTCGGCCGTTCGCCCGCGCAGCCCAGCAGTGTCAGAAGAGGAATCATGATCAGAAGGCTCCGTGTGTGGGTGGTGGCTGGTTTGCTAAACGATGGTTTGCTAAGGGATGGTTTCATAAGTCGGTGTCTCGATTGAATCGGTGGGTTAGAAGCAAGTACGTCCGCCGGGCGCGCGTCAGATCACCTGCATGCCCAGCCACTCGGCGATCATCGCTGGCTTGTCCTCGCCTTCGATCTCCATGGTGGCCTTGTGTTTGAGCAGGATGTTGCCGGGGCTCTTCGGGGTGACCTCCAGCAGTTCGAAGCGGGCACGGATGCGTTTGCCGACTTTCACCGGGTTCATGAAGCGCACCTTGTCCAGCCCGTAGTTGATGGTCATTCGCGCGTCCTTGATCTTGATGACACTGGTCTGGGCAGACAATGTGCTCAGCAGCGCGAGCGTCAGGAAGCCGTGGGCGATAGTGCCGCCGAAGGGCGTCTCTGCCATGGCCCGCTCCCGGTCGACATGGATGAACTGGAAGTCACCGGTGGCTTCGGCGAACTGGCTGACCCGCTGCTGCGTAATCTCCAGCCACGGACTGATCCCGACTTCCTGCCCGATGAACGAGCGGGCTTCTTCAAGCGTCACGAAATTGGGCATGCGGTGCTTCTCCAGGATCTTGTTGCCGAGGCATGTTGCTGGCTGTCCGGTGACGGCCGGAGCTATACTCTGCCACATCAACAGATCCCGCAAGAGACAGACCTCAAGCCCCGGGACAATGGGAACCCTATGCACGCCAGTTCAGCAGAAAATGAGTTTGATGTTGTCATCGTGGGTGGCGGCATGGTCGGTGCGAGTCTCGCCTGCGCGCTGGCGGATTCCGGGCTGCGTCTGGCGGTGCTGGACAGTCAGCCGATTGCGGCTTCTGCCGGCTCTTCTACCAGACCTGCTGAAGAGCCGGCTTTTGACCCGCGCGTCAGCGCCATCACGCCGGTTTCTCAACAGTTCCTCCATGAGATCGGTGCGTGGGACGCGATTGCCTCGCAGCGTCTGTCGCCCTACACGGACATGCATGTCTGGGATGGCGACGGCACCGGCTCCATTCATTTCGCGGCAGCTGATGTCCACGCTGAGCTGCTCGGCCACATCATCGAGAATTCGGTGATCCTCGCGGCGCTGCAACAGCGTCTTGGCGGCAACAATATCACTCTGCTGGCCCCGGTCACATTGACCAGCCTGACGCCGCCCGACAGCGCCTCGCCCGAGGCGTTGGTGCGGATCGAACTGGCCGACGGGCGCTGCCTGAGCACACGACTACTGGTCGCCGCCGACGGAGCGAACTCCACCGTTCGTGAGCTGGCCGGTTTCCAGACCCGCGAATGGGATTACCAGCATCACGCCATTGTGACCACCGTGCGCACCGCACTTCCCCATCGACAGACTGCCATCCAGCGCTTCATGGACGCGGGCGTGCTGGCATTTCTGCCGCTGCGGACCAATCCAGAGGAAGGCATCGAAGAACAACGACATTGCTCCATCGTGTGGTCTGTATTGCCGGAAGTCGCTCAGGGACTGATGGCGCTGGACGATACGGCCTTTGCCCGTGAGTTGCAGGCCGCCATCGAAAATCGCCTTGGCACAATCGAGAGCGTGGACAAGCGCTCCAGCTTTCCCCTGCGCCAGCGCCATGCGCACAGTTATGTGCAGCAAGGCATCGCCCTGATCGGTGACGCCGCACACACCATCCATCCGCTGGCAGGGCAAGGCGTCAATCTCGGGCTGCAGGATGCCAGCGTGCTGGCGGCAGAGATTCTGCAGGCATTGAACAGGGGGCGGGATTTTGCTGACCTGCGCACCCTGCGTCGCTACCAGCGCCGCCGCATCGGCCATAACCTCGGCATGATGTGGATGATGGAAGGCTTCAAGCGTTTGTTTGCCGAGCAACCGCTGGCCGTGCGCTGGCTGCGCAACGCGGGCATGGCGGGCCTCGACAAGACGGTGCTGCTCAAGAACCAGATCATGCGCTCAGCCATGGGGATTGAGTAACTCTGGGTCTGGAGCGCCCAGCCGCTGAAAAATATTTCTAAAGGAATTCCACGTGTGGTCGATTACCGGGTATGGCCCTACCTTCATATCCGTTATAGAGGAACCGCAAGCATGTTGGCAAAAGACACGTCCTGGCCCTTCGACCTGGACCTCAGTACGCTGGACACCAGCGCCATCACCAACATCCTCAACGACATCGAGACGCACCTGCCTCTGGTCGAATCCGAGGGCGGCATGACTGAATTGCTGCGGGTGAAACGGCTCTTCGAAACCGAACTGATGACCAACCGCCGCCTGCACTGATCCTGCTCTGCCATGACCCTGCGCAGAGTCGCCCGGGCAGCGCACTTACTGGTGTACTCCCCTTCTTGCTTGGTTTATCCTTGAGCCGCCTGAATATCCCCTTGATTCGACAGATACAGCGATTATTGCGGGAGCTGCGCAAGCAGATCCCCGCTCTCGCGGTCCTGGTCCGAGTCAAGATGGATGTCTGAACAACAGACTGAACACTGACATTGAAACTCCCGGAAAATAATCAAAAAAGGTTGGTCATTATGAAATTGCTACTCTCTTTAGTTGCTGCTACCGCACTGCTGGCCGGGGGCAATGCCCTGGCAATTGACGCCGCCAAAGTCACTCAGGCTCTGGCCGATCCTGCCCGCAGCGATGCTGACAAGGCGCTGGATGGTTCACGTAAGCCTGTTGAGGTTTTGGACTATCTGGGCCTGGAAGAAGGTATGACCGTGCTGGACATCATGTCCGGTGGCGGCTGGTACACCGAAGTGCTGTCGCGCGCCGTTGGCCCGACTGGCAAGGTCTACATGCAGAACTCTGAAGGCGCACTCGCCCGTGGTACCACTCAAGCAACTGTCGATGCCCGTCTGGCCGCACTGAGCAATGTCGAGTTGCTCAAGCAGGACGTGAGCGTTGATCTGGGTCTGCCAGCAGGTTCCATCGACTTCGCCATCACCAACCTGAACTTCCACGACGTGTACAACCGTGACCCGGCAGCTGCACAGACTTTCCTGGTCAACGTGAAGAACGCGCTCAAGCCGGGCGGCATCTTCGGCCTGATCGACCACGAAGGCACTACAGGTGCGGACAACGCCACTCTGCACCGCATTCCGCTTGAGCAGGTGATTGCCGCGGTACAACAGGCTGGCCTGACTATCGTTGAAAGCGACAGCGACCTGCTGAACGTGCCAACTGACAACCACTCACAGGCCCCGTTTGCTGCTGAGCTGGAAAGAAATACTGATCGCTTCATTCTGAAGCTGACCAAGTAATACTGTTTTAGAACTAACAGTTGGCAACAACAGTTAGAACCAACAGCAAGACCGGACTGCCTGTGAAGCCATGCGCTTTCCAGGCAGTCTTGTTTTCCGATACTCCCAGATCTCTTCGTGCCCGGGTATTTCCTTGAAGCAACCCGCTAGTCAGTCCTCCTCCCCCTCGACTTCCCAGCCAGCGTCGCCCTCGCCATCAGGCCCGGTGCAGCTGATCACCAAATTCTTCTCGGTGTTCAAGTACAGCCGTGTGGCGGTCGAAATTGTCTGGAGCACCAGCGCCGCGCTGACCCTGACGATGGCGCTGGCCACCTTGCTGGCGGGCATCTTGCCAGCGGGCATTGCCTATGTCGGCCAACTGATCGTGGATGCGGTAGTGACGGCGATTCAGTCCGCCCCGGAGCAGCGTGAAGCGGCGACCGATCAAACCATTTTCTGGGTGCTGTGCGAGGCCGGTCTGGTGGTCTTCATCACCGGCGTGCAGCGCGTCAACAGCGTGTGCCAGTCGGTTCTGCGGGTGCTGCTGGGCAACAAGATCAACGTGATGATTCTCGAAAAGTCACTGACACTGGAGCTGCAGCATTTCGAGGATTCTGAATACTACGACAAGCTGACCCGCGCCCGGCGCGAGGCGTCGAGCCGTCCGCTCAGCCTCGTCATCCGCACCTTCGACCTGTTGCGCGAATCCATCTCGCTGGTCAGCTACGGTTTCCTGCTGTTCCAGTTCTCGCCCTGGGCGGTGCTGCTGCTCGCTTTTGCAGGCTTGCCAGCCTTCCTGGCCGAAGCGAAATTTTCCGGTGAAGCCTTCCGCAACCAGCGCCATCGTTCTGCCGAACGCCGCATGCAGATCTATCTGGAGATGGTGCTCACCCGCGAAGATGGAGTGAAGGAAGTGAAGCTACTGAATATCGGCCGCCTGTTCCTGCAGCGCTACGTCGACATCTTCCTGGCCATCTACAAGGAAGACCGTAGCCTGGTTCTGCGCCGAGGTTTCTGGGGTTATGTGCTGGGGCTGATCGCCAGCGCCGCGTTCTACTTTGCCTACGGCTGGGTGGTGTTCGCCGCCATCGCTACCACCATCACCATCGGCCAGATGACCATGTACATCGCCGTGTTCCGGCAGGGCCAGAGCGCGGTGACCAACAGCCTCACGGCCATAAACGGCATGTATGAGGACAATCTCTACCTGTCGAATCTGATCGAGTACCTGGAGCACAAGGTGCCCGAGGCCAGCGGCGACAAGACAGCAGGGCCGGACCCGAAAGATGGCATCCGCTTCGAGAATGTCAGCTTCTTTTACCCGGAGAGCCGCACCCCTGCGGTCCTCGAATTGAACCTGCACATCAAGGCTGGTGAAAGCCTGGCTATCGTCGGCGAGAACGGCTCCGGCAAGACTACGCTGATCAAGCTCCTGACCCGCCTCTATTCACCGACCAGCGGCCGCATCCTGCTGGAAGGGCTGGATCTGCAGGAGTGGGATATCGAGACGCTGCGCTACAAGATCGGCGTGATCTTTCAGGACTTCAGCCGCTACCAGCTCAAGGTGGGTGACAACATCGGCATCGGCGACGTGGACAACATGGAGGTGCGCCCCCAGGTCGAGGCGGCCGCGCGCGACGGACTGGCGGCGGACTTCATCCAGCACATGCCGCAGAACTACGACACCCAGCTCGGCACCTGGTTCAAGGGCGGCAAGGAGCTGTCCGGCGGCCAATGGCAGAAGATCGCCCTGGCCCGCGCCTTCATGCGCAACCATGCTGACGTGCTGATACTGGACGAGCCCACCGCTGCCATCGACGCCAAGGCCGAAGCCGACATCTTCGCCCACTTCCGCGAACTGACCGCCGACCGCATCTCCATCATCATCTCTCACCGCTTCTCCACCGTGCGCATTGCCGACCACATCATCGTGCTCGACAAGGGTGTAATTCTGGAGGAAGGCTCTCACGAGGAACTGCTGGCGCGGGATGGGCAATACGCGCACCTGTTCAATCTGCAGGCGCAGGGCTACATGTAAGAACCGGCCACACCCTCCCTGTGGGAGCCAGCCTGCTGGCGATGAGGATTTTTATTGCTGAGTTGAACCTATGGGGAAATGAGGCGCACAGTCGGGAAGTACGTGGAATAACGTCGTATATCCCGGGTCAGCAAAGAGCACCCCATGACTGCCGCATGAGCGCCTATGAAAAAGTCTGCAAGGACATTTTGTCTGCTGCCGCCATGTCGACGATAGCGCACGAAAGCCTTGCCCGCGAGAAATAGCGCAGAGCGAGGAGGTTCGATCATGCTGATCTCCAGCACCTCAAGGGCTTGATCGAGATCCTCGGCTTTGGAGAAGGTCAGCGACAGCTCTGCATAGATGATGGGGTTGATGACCAGCTGATGAATTTTTGATTGCGCGCGCAGTTGACCAATAGACCAATCTGCCCACTCTGGATCATTCCCCAGAACGTCGATCAACACGTTGGTATCCACCAGCAGCATCAGTCCTCACCGCGCAGCAATGCCATCAATTCGTCGGTTCGCCATTTGATGTCGGCATTACCGCGAACACGATCGAAGCGGTCTGGTTGAGCATCATCAGGAGCACCCGCTTTCTGGATGACGACCTCTCCATGGCCATTAACCGCAAACTCGATACTGCTTCCGGCAGCGAGGTTTAACGCATCCCGAATTTGCTTGGGGATAGTGACCTGCCCCTTGCTGGTAAGTGTTGTAGACATGATTGGCCTCAAAAGTATTACGACTATTTTCAGTGTAATACTTGAATCCCGGTCTGGCAAATCGGACGAATGACAATGCTGCGAAACGTGCTGTAGTTCTTCGGGCTTGAGCAAAATCCCGTTAGACTGCGGTCTTTAACGCTACCGAATTTACACACTGGAAAGAGACATAACATGATTGATCCAAACAATTTGCTCCAACAATTCCTCGGCGGCGACGTCGCCAACAAAATGCAACAAGCCGGCGGTTCCGCCAAACAGCAGCTCGACGGCATGGGCATGGGCGGCTTCGGTGGTGGTGCCGTAGTTGGTGGCGTACTTGGCTTGCTGCTCGGCGGCAAGAAGATGAGGAAGATGGCTGGTTACGGTGGCGCCGCCGCAGCAGGTGCCATGGCTTTCAAGGCTTACCAGAACTGGCAACAAGGCAAAGCCGCCGCGACCGCACCCGTCGCGACACAGGCTGACTACAGTCACGTTGATCCGCGTTTTCTGCCCGATGCTGCTCCCGCTGCCAATGGCCAGCCGTTCCAGCTGATGATGATCCGCGCCATGATTGGCGCCGCCAAGGCCGACGGGCATATCGACGCGCAAGAGCAAAAGGTGCTGTTCGAGCAGGTGGAGAAGCTGGGGCTGGACGCCGAGAGCAAGGCTTTTGTCTTTGATGCACTGACTCAGCCAGTGGACATCGGGGCGATTGCGGCCTCCGCCAAAGGCATCGAACAGGCCACCGAGCTGTACCTGATCTCCCGCATCGCCATTGATGTCGACCATCCTGCCGAGCGGGCATACCTGCAGGCGCTGGGGCATAAACTCAACTTGCCGACCGAACTGATGGCGCATCTGGATCATCAGGTCGACACCACTGAGAGCGCTTAAGGAACAGGAATGGCTCAGTGGCTGGTCAAGACAGAGCCCGACGAGTGCAGTATCGATGACCTGGCCGACCGGCCTCAAATGCCGGTAGTCTGGGAAGGCGTGCGCAACTATCAGGCGCGCAATTTTCTGCGCGAAATGGGTGAGGGCGATGAAGTTTTCATCTATCACTCCAGCTGCAACCACATCGGTATTGCAGGCATCGCCCGGGTTGCCCGGGCGGCCTATCCTGACCCGTCCCAGTTCGATCCGAACTCGCTCTATTTTGACGCCAAAAGCCCGCGCGACAAGCCGCGCTGGGACTCTGTCGACCTGCTGTTTGTGGAGAAGTTTCCGCAGTTGCTGGCGCTGGATCAGCTCAAGGCAATGTCAGGGCTGGAGGCTCTGCCGCTTGTCAAAGCAGGGAATCGGCTTTCGGTGATGCCGGTTGGCGAGGGGGAGTGGGAGGTGATTGTGCGGGCGAAGAGAGCTAAAGGGTAGCCGAGGATTTTGGGCATGAAGAAGGGGGCCTCAGCCCCCTTCTTCATATCTTCATTTCAACGTGCAGCGTTTCAACGATCCACAGGCTCCAGCCGGAAGATTGGAGTTGAAGTAGCGCCAGCGCGGTCTTCGGTTGCTATGTAGATGTAGCCGTCCGGGCCCTGACGTACGTCACGAATGCGGCCAATGCCATAAGCCAGTGTGTCTTCGCGCACGACGGTCTTGTAGTCGTCACTCATGTACAGGTTGGCCAGTTGTTCGCCAGCCAGGCCGCCGGCGATGATGTTGCCGTACCACATGGGGAACTTGTCGCCGGTGTAAACCATCACGCCAGAGGCGGCGATAACCGGAGTCCAGAAGCGCACTGGCTGCTTCATATCGGCGACCGTGGTCGTCTGGTGAATCGGTGAGCCGCTGACGTAGTTGACGCCGTAGCCAATCACTGGCCAGCCATAGTTGTTGCCTGGCTCGATGAGGTTCAGCTCATCGCCGCCCTGCGGACCGTGTTCGGTTTCCCACAGGTCACCGGTTTCCGG
>CAIRBI010000255.1 GCA_903876785.1 uncultured Gammaproteobacteria bacterium | reverse complement strand
GCACGCGATAGAATTTGACAAGCATCGCGTGCAGGCACGCTCCCACATGAACAAACCGAGGTTATGATGCAACGCTCCATTCTGCTGGCCTTGCTGCTGACATTGACCGGCTGCCTCAGCAGCCAGCCGCGCAATGTGACGAACGTGTGCGATATGTTCGAGGATCGCCGTTCCTGGTACGAAGCCGCCATGCGCACGGAGCAGCGCTGGAATGTGCCGGTGTCTGTCTCCATGGCCTTCATCTATAAGGAGTCCGCATTCGAATCGCGGGCCAGGCCGCCGCGCACACGGCTGCTGTGGGTCATCCCCTGGGTGCGTCCTTCCGATGCCTTTGGGTATCCGCAGGCGCTGGACAGCACCTGGGACGATTACCGTGAGTCGACCGGCAACTTCATCGCCCGGCGCGCCAACTTCGCGGATGCCGTGGATTTCATCGGCTGGTACAACGCCAACAGTTATCGTCGCAACAACATTGCCCTGCACGACGCCCGCAATTTGTATCTTGCCTATCACGAGGGCAATACCGGTTTTGACAGGCGTACCTACGAGGGCAAGCAGTGGCTGCTGGATGCGGCCGCCCGCGTGCAGAACAACGCCGATCGCTACAAGGCGCAGTTGGCGCAGTGCCGCGCACATCTGGAAATGAGCTGGTTCGGCAGACTGCTGGACTAGTAACGAACACTAAAGATTGATTGGGAAGGAGTGAGCGCGTGAGTTGGTGGGGAAAAGTGATCGGCGGGACGTTCGGCTTCGTGATGGGTGGACCGTTGGGGGCTGTGCTTGGCGCTGCGGTTGGCAACTATTTCGATAACGGCATGGATCGCATTACCGCCAGTGATGCGCTGCTTGGCCACGCAGATCCGCAGTCGAACGAGCGTGTGCAGACTGCTTTCTTCACCGCCGTGTTCTCATTGATGGGCTACATCGCCAAGGCCGACGGCAAGGTCAGCCGTGACGAGATATCGCTGGCCGAGCAGATCATGGGACAGATGCAGCTGCAGCCCGCCCAGAAGAAGCTTGCGGTCAGTTTGTTTGAACAAGGCAAACAACCGGCATTTCCCTTTGCTCAGGTGCTGGAGCAATTCCGGCAGGAGTGCCATCGCCGCCGCAATCTGATCCAGATGTTTCTGGAAATTCTCACTGCGACGGCACTGGCTGACGGAGAAATGGACGTTGCCGAAAGGCGGGTGCTGGAATCGATCGCTGGCAGCCTGGGCTTTGCCAAGGCGGACTATGACAGGCTTGTCTTGCGCATGAGCGCGCAGTATCGCTTCAACACTGACGAGACGCCCGCGCGTAAACTCAGCGACGCCTACAAAGTGCTCGGATTGACGGCTGATGCCGAGACGGCCGAGGTCAAGAAAGCCTATCGCAAGCTCATGAGTCAGCATCACCCGGACAAACTGGTGTCGAAAGGTTTGCCGGAGGAGATGATGGCAATGGCGACCAAAAAAACGCAAGAAATCAAAACAGCTTACGAAACTATCATGACCAATCGTGGGGAATGAAAAAACGCGTGCAAAAAAAAGCCCAACCAGAGGTTGGGCCTAAGTTACTACTATCAAGGGAGAGATAAAATGAAACAAAACCCACAATTTTGTCTGCAATCTACCTACATACTATCTGACTGTGCCGTTCCTGCGAAGTTCCAGCATTCATTGAAAAAGTTTTAAATTATTTTCCGCGCATTCTGGAGCAGGTGCTGCCTTTTCTTCAAAAAGGTATATATCCTATTGAATAATAAGCCTATTTATTCTATATGCTAAACTCTTCCAGCCCCATGCCTTGCACTGATTTAAGCTGTTGAGGATTGCTGATCACTCCGATACTGGCATTTTCCGGCTGCAGATAAATGCGTGCCACACGCTGCAGATCTTCAACCTGAGTGGCTAAAACCTGACGGCGATAGGCCAGTCTCTGCTCGCGGGTGCGCCCGAACAGCTCGTTGTAGAACGCGTGTTTTGCCTCGCCTGCCGGAGAGGAAGACTTGTCCATGGCGCTGATGACACCGAGGATCGCCTCTTCAACCTGACGCCACTCATGTGTTTCCTGCTGCACCCATTCTATGGCGCGATCGAAGTCGTGCAGTGTCTCGTTCAGGCGTGGGTCGCGGTAAGAGTAGAAACGGAACGCTGCAGAATTCGCATCCTGATCCGCACCGCCACCATAGGCGCCGCCTTGCTCGCGGATGCTGCGATGCAGGAATCCATTGCGCAGGAATCCTCCCAGCACCGTGAGCGTGGCGTGGTCCGGATGACCTGCGGGCACCGTTGGATAGGCTTTGGCGCAGAAGTTAACCTGAGTATTGGTGGTCCATATCTGCCGCACTTTCTCGCGAACCGGCGGCAACTGCAGGCCGGAGGAGGTCGCATCCGTTACATCAGCAAGCTGACTCCAGCGCTGCTCCAGCGTGCCGGTCAGGGCACTTTGATGCGCCGCTTCGCCGATCAGCAGGAAGCGGCGCGGGGCACGCAGAACCTGTTCGTGGATGGCCTGGAAACGTTCGAGAAGCGCCTTCGCCTCCTTGCTGACCTTGAGCGACTTGCTCAGTTTGCGCAAGGTGTTGATACCGGCAAGCCCGGTGAACTGATGGCTGAGACGGGCGCTGGGACTCATGCCGCTGCTGGCCAGTGACATTGCCAGCGAGTGACCTTGACCGGTGATGCTGCTGTCGCGGCGTGCCGTGATCTGGTCCATGATTTCGCGCAGGCGCTGTGCCTCGTCGAAACGGCAGTGCGTGAAGGTCTCGACGAGCAACTCGGAAAGCGCCTCTTGATTGCTCTGCAGCGCCTTGCTGGATAGCACCAGAATGGCTTTGCTCTGCTGCTCGTCGTCGATCTGGCTGCGGATGTTGGCGTAGTAGTTGACGCCTCCGCTGATTCTGGACTGCCAGGTCTGCACTTCGGCGTAGCTGCGTTTGCCGACGCCGAACTCCGGCAGGCAACTGCTGTAATAGGGCAGCAATGCCAGCAGTTCGTCGTCCAGAGCTGGCAGGTCCACCACCACCTGCTGATAGCACAGACCGTTGGTGCCTTGTGCATAGAAGTCCACCGGCATGGATCGATGTGCTGATTTGATGACTGTCTTGATAGCTGTTAATTGCGGCAGATCGGCAGGGACGTCCTCCAGGCCAACCTTGGGCAGAATGGAAGGGTCATCCTGTGCCTCCTGGCGCTCCGCAAGTCGCTTGCTGCGTTCGACGATGGCTTGTGCCTCAGCCGGAGCGAGACTGTCCTTGATCTTCTGCAGCTTGCGCTGTTCACCAGCACTCTGGCGCTCCGCGAGTTGTGTGTCCGGGCGCAACGTCAATACGACATTGTGCGGGTTGTCGAGCATCAGGCGCTTGATGAGCCCGGGAATGAAAGCGGGGTCCTTGATCTGTTCACGCAGATGGGCCAGCGCTGGATCGATATCGAGCAGATTGATCGGGTCGCCACCATGTATCGCGCTGGACAGGCTGGCAATGATCAGCTGCAGTCCGTAGGGATGGCTGTCGCCGGTGATCTCGCGCTGACTCAGTTCCAGCTGATGCAGTGCAGCTTCTACCTGTTCTTCTGGAATGCCTTGTTCGGCGATGCGGACGAGAGTGTCGCGCACCAGCTTCTCAACTTCTGCAGTCGCGTCGCTGGCGCAGCCTTCAAGACCACACATCAGGCTCATTTCGCGGTTGCTGTCTTCCAGCCCGCACAACGGGGAGGGTGAGGAGCCGAGCCCGCACGTCTCCAGCACCTGCATGAGAGGACTGGCGCTGTTGTCCATCAGCACGCTGGAAAGCAGCTGGGCCTGGAACATGTCGTTCAGATCGATGCTCTTGCCGAGCAGCCAGCTCACCACCACATGGGTCTTGTTCTTGCTGCTGACCTCGTCGAGGTCATCGACTTCCTCTTCCTGCAGCGGATAACTTTCTTCTACACGTACCGGTGCGTAATAGCGCTTCTCGTCGCGCACACTGATATGAATGTCGAGCTTCTCGAAACGCGACAACGCCAGATCCTCGAAGCGCTGCTGGTGTTCTATGGCCGGGATGTCGCCATAGGTCATGAACACGGCGTTGCTGGGATGGTAATGAGTTTCGTAGAAGGCCTTCAGATCTGCGTAGCTCAGGTCGGGAATATGCTCGGGTTCGCCGCCACTGTTGTAGTGATAAGTGGTCGTGGGGTACAGATACTTGCTCAACGTGTGCCACAGAATCGAGTTGGTGGAGCTCATGGCACCTTTCATTTCGTTGTAGACCACGCCCTTGAATTGCAGCTCGCTCGCGGGGTTTTCCGGCTCGCTGAATTCCAGACGATGGCCTTCCTGTGCGAAGTCCAGTTCGTGCAGGCGCGAGAAGAACACCGCGTCCATATAAACTTCCAGCAGATTGTTGAAGTCCTTGCGGTTCTTGCTGGCAAATGGATAGGCCGTCCAGTCACTGCTGGTGAAAGCATTCATGAAGGTATTGAGCGAGCGGCGGATCATCATGAAGAATGGATCGCGCACCGGATATTTCTGGCTGCCACACAGCACCGTGTGTTCGAGAATGTGAGCGACACCGGTGGAGTCCATCGGCACTGTGCGCAGGCCTACGAGAAAGACATTTTCGACGTCATCGGCGACCAGATGAAAGTGCAGAGCGCCGGTTACGCGATGACGGTACTCCTGCATGTCGACGTTCAACGTGGGAATGCGCTGACTGCGTATCCACTCGAACGCCGGGTGGCAGATGCCCGCCACCGGGTTGACCGGAGCCGCCTGGCCCGGGGCCGTTTGAGCCGGGGCTGTTTGAACAGTGTTTTCACTTCTCATCATCGTGTTCTCTCGCTGGGCTGGTTTTTGGCAAATTGTGGGGCGAATAGTCGGGCGAATTACTGCGTGAATATTACGTGCACGGCCACCAGCTCGACACTGGCCTGCTTCATACACTGGTGCAATTGCATGGTTTGCTCTTTCAGATATTCCAGTTCCGATTCGCGCACATTGGGGTTGACCTGTTTCAGTGCCACCAGGCGCTTGATCTCGCCGGTTTGCACCTGCAGCATGCTGGCCGCGGCGGCGTTTACCGCCTCGCTCATCTGCAGCTGCGCGCGCTTCTCGCCCTGTTGCAGCAACTGCGTGATGCGTGACTGCTGATCACTGACCAGTGCGGCCGCTTCGTGCTTGTCGATGAAGCGCAGTTTTTGACGCGCCTTGCCGAGTGTCACGACACTGCTGCGCTCGCCTTCTACCTCTGGCACCAGCGTGAAGTGAAAGCTGGTGGTGGGCAGGAATCTCGACATCTGCAGATGTTTCGGCGCCGGAGCCAGCGTGCGGAAGATCGCCTCCACAATAAACTCATGCTCCGCCAGATCGGCCTCGTCCCCCTCCAGATCGCGAAGATCGCGCGCCCTCAGCAGACTGACCGCCGCGCCACCTTGGGGCGAATCCAGCACCAGATCGATGGCTCCGCGCACCATCGGGTGCTGCCAGGTGAGGAATTGAATGTCCTCGCGATGCAGGCTGAGTTGTCGATTGAACGTCGCGTCCATACCATCGTCTGGCAGCGCCGGGAACGAGGACACGATCATCTCTTCCGTGGGCTGCACGGCGTAGCTGTCGTCCGAGTTGTGTTCATAGTGGATGCCGAAGGTGTCGAAGACCTCTTTCATGTACGCCTCAGGCGTGCAGACGGATTCGAACTCGCGAATCTGTTGCACCGTACGCTCTGCAATCTCCTTGTTGAAGGAATTTATTTCCAGCAGGCGATCGCGGCCCTGTTCCAGTTCGGAGTTGAGTTCGGCGTTCAGTGCGCGTGCCTCTGCAACAAAGGCCTTGAATGTAGGCGCTTTGGCGTCGCCTGCCAGCATGAAGGCGTGCAGTGTCTCGCTGTGTTGCCGATAGATGCGGTAAGCAGCCGGCGCCACCTGTTCAAAGGCATTCAGGGCGTCCTGGTACCAATGGTAAAGGACTTCCTGAGCGCTGCCCGCGAACAGTGGAAGATGAATCTGAATCGTATGTTTTTGACCGATTCTGTCGAGCCGGCCGATGCGTTGTTCCAGCAGATCCGGATTCAGAGGCAGGTCGAACAAGATGAGGTGGCGGCAGAACTGGAAGTTGCGCCCCTCGCTGCCGATCTCCGAGCACACCAGAATCTGGGCGCTGCTCTCGGTGCCCGCAAAATAGGCGGCGGCGCGGTCGCGGTCGAGCAGATCCATGTGCCGGTGGAAGACGCTGCTACGGATTCCTGCATTCACACGCAGATATTTCTCCAGGCTGATGGCGGTGACATCCTGCGCACAAATCAGCAAGATCTTTTCGCCACGCTTGCTTTGCAGGAATTCCAACAGCCACTTCACGCGCTCGTCGAACGAAGTCCAGGGCAGCGTGCGTGCTTCTTCTTCATCGTCCAGACCGGCGACGGCACTGATAAACGCGCTCTCGGGTTTCAGATGTGCGTCGATCTTGTCCGAGTGCTGCTGCAGCAGTTCGGTATAAACCTCGGGCAGTTCCAGTCTGTGCGCATGCACGGTGCGGCTCGGAAAGCCAGTCAGCGACTTGCGTGTATTGCGGAACAGAATGCGGCCAGTGCCATGTTGATCGAGCAGCAGCCGAATCAGACGCTGACGCGTGGCGCTTTGGTCCGCTGCAGATACTTTTGAGGAAGGCAGCAGGGGATTGAGCAGCGTGGCGATTGCTTCTTTCTTGTGATTCTTGCCCAGCACGGATTCCAGTTGCCGCAGGTGCTCCGGGGCCAGAGCCTGCTGGCTGACCAGTGCGTTGATCGTGGTGGCGAGGCCGTGGTAGTGCTCGTGCTCCTCTTTATAAGAAGCGTAATCGCGGAAACGATTGGGATCGAGCAATTGCAGCAGCGCGAAGTGGTTCTCCTGGCCCATCTGTTCCGGGGTCGCGGTCAGCAGCAGGATGCCTTTGCTGGATTCGGCGATCTGTTTGATGCGGGCGTAGTCATTGAGTTTCTTCGCAGATTTCGCATCTGCATTGTCCGCGATGCGGGCATCGTCACGAAGGTGGTGCGCTTCGTCGATGATGCACAAGTCCCACTCACCCTTGAGTGCGAAGTCATACCACTCTGGCTGGCGGTGGAAGAGGTCGATGCTGGTCAGCACCAGTTGCGCTTCCAGGAAAGGATTGCGCTGTTTGGACAGGGGCGTGTCTTCGTCCTCGCGCATGGTTTCGAGAATCTCGCCGCAGCGCTCCTCGTCGTAAATACTGAAGTGCAGACTGAAGCGGCGCAGCATTTCCACCAGCCACTGGTTCAGCAGCGCTTCGGGGACAATCACCAGGACTCGGCTGGCCAGGCCATTGACCAGTTGCTGCTGCAGAATCAGACCCGCTTCGATGGTCTTGCCCAGACCCACTTCGTCGGCCAGCATGACGCGCGGCGCGAAACGGCTTGCGACTTCCGAGGCTATGTAGAGTTGGTGCGGAATGAGATCGGTGCGGCCACTGCATAGACCCAGTACGGGAGACTTCTCGATGTCGGCCAGGCGCTCCAGAGTGTGTTTGCGCAGGTAGAACCACTGTGCCGCGTCGGTCTGACCGGAAAACAGGCGCTCTGTGGGCTTGTTGAGAACCAGGGTATCGCTGAGCAAGGACTCGGGCAGCTTGATCGTCTCGGCCGGATCGTCTTTTTGACGAGCGTGGTAGATCACGGTGTCTTTGTAAGGCAGCACTTCAAGAACAACGAGCTCATCACCGGTGATGGTAGTGATCGTGTCGCCTACCGAGAAGAGGATGCGGCTTAGCGGCGCCTGATGACGAGCATAGCGGCGAGTCTGCTCGCAGGAGCGGAATTCGAGGGTTACCGTGCGATGGTCGTGGTCAACGACAATACCGAGGCCGAGCTCTGGCTCGCTCTCACTCAGCCAGCGCTGGCCGGGGACGAAGGTTTGGTGTTTCTGCATAGAATTCTGGAGTCGACCTCAAGGGCTTGAAACGAGCGCGGTATCTTAGCTGATTGGCCCTGCCAGTGGCAGGCATAATTGTCGCGACGCTTCTGTGGGAGCGGACCTGCCCGCGATGAAGCTCAACGCAAGATTTCATTGCGGGCAAGGCCCGCTCCCACAGGGATTGGGCGCTCCAGCGTCATAGGGCCCAGGCGTCCCGTGCGGTAATCGTTAACGAGCAGTTCCGAGACTTTGTGCCAGTCAACGTCCTGATCCTTGCGCATGCAGCCTTTGCTGCGGGCCAGTTCTGCGAGGAATTCTTCCCCGTTGGTCGGCAGCACCTCCAGCTTGTAGCGCTCTTTGAGTCGTTTGGGGAATTGGTCAATCAGCATCTGCGCGGCAAAGAGGGCGACTTCCACAAACTCGATGGCGGTATTGCGGATGGCACCTGAGAGGGCGAGACGATAAGCAGCAGACTGATCTTCCAGCTTCGGCCACAGCACTCCCGGGGTATCCACCAGAAACCAGTGATCGTTCAGCCGCACGCGTTGCTGCCCCTTGGTGATGGCAGGCTCGTTGCCGGTCTTGGCAACTTTCTTGCCGATGAGCTTGTTCATGATCGAGGACTTCCCGACATTGGGGATGCCGACGATCATTACCTGATTCTTCTGTTGTTGTTTCTTCCAATCCTTGAGGCTTTGCAGATCCGCGTTGGGAGATACCATTTGTTGCACGACTGGCTTGCCTGCATTGGCCTGTCGCATCAGCTTCTGACACAGATGGACAACGTCGGAAGTCTCAATGGGTTTCTCCTTCGAGCTGGTGACGGCAAAGGACAGTGGTTCACTGCTGAAATGCGCCAGCCACGCCTTGGTAAGGTGAGGATCGGCCAGATCCGCCTTGTTGAGAATACGCAGACAAGGCTTGCCCTTGCGCATGCTGCGCAGCAGCGGATTGGAACTGGCCTGGGGCATACGCGCATCCAGCACCTCAATGACCACGTCTATTTCCTTGATGAGGGCCGCCATTTCCTTGTTGGCCTTGTGCATATGCCCGGGGTACCAGGAGATTGTCATGTGTCGGAGAAGCCTTGCCGGTTAGCGATAAAGAGAAGAGGGTGGTGAAAAGAAGTATGAATTCTATCTTGATTGCCGAGGTCGCAACAGGCTTGCATTGCTCAACGGCCCATAAGACACTTCTCTTAACCATATTTATCAGTGAGGGAAACATGAAAGTTCAAGCTGCGATAGAAGAGCGCCTGCGCAAATCTATCATTCTCGAGCATCTCGAGATCGTCAACGAGAGCCACAAACACAGCGGACCAGCCACTGAATCTCATTTCAAGATCACCGCAGTCGCCGACGAATTCGCAGGAATGAACGCTGTAAAACGTCATCAGCGCCTCTACGGGTTGCTGGCCGAACACCTCAAAAATGGGGTGCACGCCCTGGCGTTGCACACGTATACACCCGATGAATGGGACTTCAAAAATGCTGTTTCTCCCAGTTCACCGGACTGCGTGGGAGGGAGCCACTGAAGGTCGATAACATTGCTTTACGTTTTTTTTTCGGTTACCTTCCAGCTGCCTTTGCCTCTGCAAGGGTGATCAAGCCTCTGAAAATGGGGCTGCTGACCGCGGCAATCGAGAAAACCCGTTACCCTTACTGCATAAAAATCAATAAGTTAGTCTTTTTCTTTTGGGTCTCAGTTCGCTAAATCCGGTGTGACAACAAAATAGGCTATTGGTTTTAATGTTCAAATTTTTGACTTACCCCAAACTTCCAAACCTGCTGCGTTTCTACGCTCTCGTGATCGTTGTCGCCTTGATTGCGGCGTTGATCATGAAATACCGGCAGGCCCCTCAGGTGGATCCGGTAGAAAGTGCTCCGCCCGTTAAAGAAGAGGCGTTTGTCAGTGAGCTGCCCGATTTTTCTGCCATCACCAATATCGATGAAAAGAAGCAGCGCTTTTTCGCCTTCCTGCATCAATACATTGACACCGAAAACCAACGCATCCTCAAGAGCCGTGCTGCTCTCCTGGAGCTCTCGGAAATCCTGTTGATTGACGCCGACCTTAGCCCTGCAGAGCTTTCGACACTCGAACAACGGGCACTGGATGCCATCGCCGCCGAGTACCGTCTGCAGGACAGCGGCATGAACAATGCCCAACTGGTGGAAGAATTGCTGGTGCGGGTTGATGTGATACCCGTGTCACTGGCCTTGGCGCAGGCCGCTACTGAATCAGCCTGGGGAACCTCTCGGTTCGCCAAACAAGGCAACAACATCTTCGGACAGTGGTGTTTCGACGAGGGCTGCGGGCTGATCCCGGGCCGCCGCGCGGATTCTGCCAGTCACGAGGTGCGTGCATTCGCGTCGGTAGAGGCATCGGTCAGGGCGTATTTCCGTAATCTCAATACCAATCCGACTTACGATTATCTGCGCGAACTGCGTGCACAGATGCGCATGCAGGGTAAGCCGCTCGATCCCATGCGGTTGGCTGCAGGGCTGACACGCTATTCCGAACGCGGTCACGTCTATGTCGCTGAAGTGCAGGACATCATGCGTTACAACGACCTTCTGGCCCGCGATCAGCAAAGCTGATTGATCCTCTTTACGCTGTTCAGTCCTGATTGCCGGGCAGCGTGCGTGTCCAATCCTTTGAATACCAATAGAAACGTCCAGGTGCCTCGCGAACGGGTGCAGTGCACAGGTAGCGGAAGCGCCGGGTTGTGAAGTTCTGCTCTGTGCTCAAGCGCACCAGTCCGTTTTCCTGATCCAGCCACTCCATCTGTAATGGTTGTCCCCCCGCATAACACCCTACCTGCCGGAAGTTGAAATTGCCCTGCGCAAACTGCAGGGTCACCGAGGGGTTGGTTTCCGCCGTCATCGGCGTCTCCGGATCAACTTGCGTCAAGTGAAACGCCAGGGTCTGTACCTTCTGCTTGAAGTCATTGAAATCGGTAAAGCTGCCACCGAACGGAAAGCGGGGCAGCGCGAGGAAATCCGAGTCGAAACCGACCGCGCCGGACTGCTGCCCGAACGCCACCATGCCCAACTCCTCTACCATGTGCTTGACTGGCACATCGTACTCGCCATAGGGATAGGCCATGAACTGATGATCCTGCCCGGTTTTCTCGAGAATACGGGCCTGCGATCTCAGCAGTTCGGCACGCAGCCGCTCGATGCGCGCGGCCTCATCTTCACCGGCAAGCACATCCACCATGTGAGGATGATTTTCCATGTGATTGGCGATGGTGACGCCCGCATCCGACATCTCGCTGATCTGCTCCCAGCTCATATAGCCACGCATTTGATCATTGTGAGGCTGGGTATTGATGAACACAGTGAAGGGGAAGCCGAACTCCTCAAGCATGGGAAATGCCGTGTCGTAGATCGAGATGTAGCCGTCGTCGAAGGTAATGGCTACCGTTTTGTCCGGCAGCTCGCGGCGCTCCTGCAGTGCCTGCACCAACTCGGGCAGCGCAATGACATGAAAGCCGCCTTGACGCAGATGTTCGAGCTGCTCACGAAATTTGGCTGGCGGCACGCTGGTGGAGGCGGGCGTGGTTTCGGAAATATGGTGATACAGGGTAATGGTGGCGTGCTCCGCCGCCTGCAAAGGTGAGATCAAGCCCACAGTGGTCATTGTCGCAGCGGCGATTCCCACAAGGCGGCGGGTGCACGAGGGTACACGAGAGTTTGGAAGCAGGGGAGGAACAGGGCGCATCGGTATTTCCCGGGCATTGAAGTTGCTCGCTATTCTGCAGGATAGCCCTGCGGGCGACAAGGCGTGCAACTGTCTATCACTGCGGAGTTTCACTATAATGCGTGCCTTCACGAAACTTGGGGCGGCAGTATGTACAGTGGCGAAATGTATACGGGAAAGACGGTCAGTCTGACCCGGATGGAATCCGGCATCGGGCATCTGTGCTTTGACCTGCAAGGGGCGTCGGTCAACAAGTTCAATCAGGCGACGCTGACCGAGTTGCGGGAAGCGCTTGCGGTACTTGCCGCCAACGGGCCAGAGAACAATGGCTTGCAAGGGCTCGTGTGCACCAGCGCGAAGAGCAGCTTCATTGTCGGCGCGGATATCACGGAATTTTCATCCGTGTTCAAACTGCCGGAAGATGAATTGCTGCGCTGGTGTGCAGACTGCAATGCCATCTTCAACGCACTCGAAGATTTGCCCTTCCCCACCGTGAGCGCTGTAAGCGGAGTCGCTCTTGGCGGCGGTCTGGAATTCTGTCTCGCCACGGACTATCGGGTTGCCACGCCATCTGCTGTGTTTGGGTTTCCCGAAGTGGGACTGGGTATATGCCCGGGCTTCGGCGGAACGGTCCGGGCGCCTCGGATATTGGAACCGCTCAAGGCCATCGAGTGGATCAGTGGCGGTCGCCAGTACTCCGCTGCAGAAGCGTTGAACGATGGTGCCATCGATACGATTACAGCGCCGGAATTGTTGCTGGACACGGCGTTTGAGCTGATACAGGAGGCTCTCGACAACAAGAAGCAGTGGCAGGAACGGCGCTTCTGCAAGAGCTCGGCGGTGGCGCTTGATCTCAGCGCGATTTTCGCCGATGCGAAGGCTAGGCTGCAGGCCGATCGTCGCAATCATAATCCAGCACCTGTGCGCGTGGTCGAAGCGATGTCCCGCAGTGTCAACATGGATCGTGCCGCCGCTCTGCAAGTCGAACATCAGGTGTTCACTGAACTGGCACGCAGTGAGATCGCGGCCAATCTGGTGCAGATATTTCTCAACGATCAATGGCTGAAGCAGAAGAGCAAGCAACTGCAGGCTCTGGCCGTATCTGTGCAGCAGGCCGCCGTTCTCGGGGCCGGCATCATGGGTGGCGGTATCGCCTATCAGTCTGCCCTCAAGGGCGTACCAGTGGTCATGAAGGACATTGCGCAGCAGGGCTTGGATGCCGGCATCAACGAAGCGTCGCAGTTGCTGCAGAAGCAGGTTGCCAAGGGGCGCCTGAGTGAAGATAAGGCGCGGAAGGTGTTGGCGAGTATCCGTCCGACACTGAGTTACGAGGGCATTGACGCAGTCGATATCGTGGTCGAGGCCGTGGTCGAAAACCCCAAAGTCAAAAAGGCAGTGTTGTCCGAGGTCGAAGGCAAACTCTCTCCGACAGCGGTGCTGGCCTCCAATACCTCGACGATTTCGATCACCGCGCTGGCCAGCAGTCTGCAGCATCCCGAACGGTTCTGTGGGATGCACTTCTTCAACCCGGTGCCATTGATGGCGTTGGTGGAAGTGATTCGTGGAGCAGCAAGCTCGGAGCAGACGATTGCGACTACCGTTGCCTATGCCCAGCGGCTTGGCAAGACGCCGATTGTCGTCAACGACTGCCCCGGCTTCCTCGTCAACCGCATTCTGTTTCCCTATTTTGGCGCCTTCTCGCAGCTGTTGCGCGATGGTGCGGACTATCGGCAGATCGATGCCGCCATGGAAGCATTCGGCTGGCCGATGGGGCCGGCGTGGTTGCTCGATGTCGTCGGCATCGACACCGCCGTGCACGCTCAGGCGGTCATGGCCGAGGGCTTTCCAGAGCGCATGGCCTACGACTTCGTCAGCGCGATAGACCTCCTGTTTGCAGAAAAGCAGTACGGACAGAAGAGTGGCGCAGGCTTCTATCGCTACGAGCCTGGCAGCGGTGGACGCCAGAACAAGATTGTGGACGATGTCATCGTCGCTAAGCTGGCCGCCGCCCGGCAGCATCAGCGCGTATTTACCGATACCGAGATTGTCGAGCGCATGATGCTGGCACTGTGTCTAGAAACAGTGCGGTGCCTGGAAGACGCTATCGTGTCGAATCCGATTGAAGCGGACATGGGCCTGATCCTCGGTCTGGGCTTCCCCACGTTCCGAGGCGGAGCGCTGCGCTATATCGAATCGGTAGGATTGCCAGAGTTCTGTGCTCTGGCGGATCGCTACGCTGCGCTGGGACCCTTGTATCGGCCGACTAAACAGCTGCGGGCAATGGCTGCTGCCGGTAAGAAATTCTACGTTTGAAAGGGAAGGTTTGAACATGATGGGTGTTGAAATGATGAAAGTCGATGTCACTGAAGTAGATGTCAATGCGGTGCGGACAGAGAGCGAGGAACAGCGCCGCCAGCGCCACCTCAATCGCTGCCACAAGAATCTGCGCCGGGACGTCGGCCGCGCCATTGCCGATTACAACATGATCGAGGAGGGTGATCTGGTTATGGTGTGCATGTCCGGTGGCAAAGACTCCTACGCCATGCTGGACATCCTGCTGAGTCTGCAGAAGCGCGCGCCGATCGATTTCGCAATCAAGGCCGTTAACCTCGATCAAAAGCAACCCGGCTTTCCCGAGCATGTGCTGCCCGAGTATCTGACCAGGCTGGGGGTGGATTTCCACATCATTGAGGCGGATACCTATTCCATCGTCAAAGAGAAGACCGCCGAGGGCAAGACCTTCTGCGGCCTTTGCTCGCGACTGCGGCGCGGCAATCTCTATGGTTATGCCAAGGAGATCGGCGCCACCAAGATTGCTCTGGGACATCATCGCGAAGACATCGTCGAAACACTGTTCCTGAACATGTTCTTCGGCGGCACGCTCAAGGCCATGCCGCCCAAGCTGCTCAGTGATGACAAACAGAATGTGCTGATTCGGCCGATGGCCTACTGCAGCGAGCGGGAGATCGCCCGTTACGCAAAACTGCGCGAGTTTCCGATCATTCCCTGCAACCTGTGCGGAACACAGGAGAACATGCAGCGCCGCAACATCAAGGAAATGCTGAAGCAATGGGACAAGGAAACTCCCGGCCGCGTGGAGAGCATCTTTCGCAGTATTGCCAACGTGGCGCCGTCACAGCTGGCCGATCCAAAGTTGTTCCCCTTCAGTGCCTTGAAGGCGATCAAATCGGAATCGGCAGCGATCGACTGTGTCAACCTGCCCTGGGAGTAACACGCACGCAATGCTGGATATCCCCTACGAGCAACTGGCACCGGAGACCTTGACCGCGATTCTGGAGGAGTATGCCAGCCGCGAAGGCACTGACTACGGCGATGTGGTCTACACCCTGGAGCAAAAAGTGCGTGCGCTGCGCAGACAATTGGAGTGTGGTGACATTGGCGTCACCTTCGACACCCAGACCCAGACCTGTTCACTGGTGAAATTGCAGCGTTGACATGGTCGCTGCTGCAGTGCCCCAAAGTTCCAAACTGAATCCTTTAGCCGAGAGCTTGCAATGCCTGACAACAACGATGAAAGCCAGCAGGTGCGCCAAGTCAGCCAACTGGATGCCTGCGGCCTGTTCTGTCCCGAGCCTGTGATGCTGCTGCACAACCGCATCAGGGATATGGCCTCCGGAGAGGTAGTTGAGGTTATCGCCACCGATCCGTCAACTACCCGCGATGTGCCCAAATTCTGTCTGTTCCTCGGGCATGAGTTGCTCGACAAACACCAGCGGGGCGATCGCTACCACTACCTGATCAAGAAGAAATAAGTACCATGGCGGAACGCCTGCGTCCCCGCCGAGAGCCTACATGTCCAAACCCGTGTATCTGGTGGATGCGTCCATCTACATCTTTCAGGCTTATTTCTCGCCGCACCTGCAGGTATTGGCGCAGGATGGCCGGGACCTGAGCGCTTTGTT
>CAIRBI010000254.1 GCA_903876785.1 uncultured Gammaproteobacteria bacterium | reverse complement strand
CTGTCGAACGGCTCGCCGTCCCACCAGTCTTTTACCTCACCGGCGTCTGCTACGAGAACCTCGGCTGAGAGCTGCAAACGCGCGAGATTCTGATGTAGCCTTTCCAATCGGCGCGCGTCGTTGTCGATTGCCACAATACGTACGTGTGAGCGCACACTTTCAATAATATGACAGGTTTTCCCGCCAGGTGCTGCGCAGGCGTCGAGAATGGAAAGGTCTGGTTCAAGAGCCATGAGTTGGGGGATCAATTGCGACGCCTCATCCTGGACACTGACCAAGCCTTCCCTGAAGCCGGGTAGTGAATCTACAGGACAAGGGCTTTCCATATAAACGGAAGTTGATGCCAATGAGCCTGGATGTGCCGCTCTGCCCGCTTGCTCCAGATCCCGCAAGTAGTCTGCTCTGGAGATCCTGCTGCCATTGACTCTAAGGGTCATGGGAGGGTGCTGATTGTTGGCCGCCAGCACAGCCTCCCAATGATCCGGCCATGCAGCACGGATACGCTTTATCAGCCATAAAGGGTGCGCATACCGTGACTCCTGCGAGGCGTTGGCCTTCTGCAGAAGCTCCTCGCTGTCGCGCAAGAAGTTCCTCAGTACGGCATTGACCAGACCCTTGGCCCACTGTTTGCCAAGGGCTTGAGTCGCTGCAACGGTCTCATTAACCACCGCATAATCCGGAACCCTCAGGTAATGAAGCTGATAGATACCAATCAATAGCAAACAGTGCAGATCAGCGTCTTTTTCCTTCAGGGGCGTTGCAATCAACTGCCTCAGAATTGCGTTCAGCTGAAAGTACCATCGGCAGGTGCCAAAGCAAATTTCCTGCAAAAGCGCACTTTCCTGAGGGTTGATCAACTCCCCTGTTTTTAAGGAAAGCGTCGCGAGCGAGCCCTCTTGAGAGAGGAGCTTGCTCAGAATAAGGGCCGCATGCGCGCGCAGTGGTAATGACTTCATAACGCAATAGATTCTGTTGAAGTGAAGCGCTGTCCAGGTGCTAATAGCTCCTTGCGGGAGTTGAGAATTTCGCCAATTGACAGAGGGTTTTTGCCGGGTAACTGCATCAGAGTCACATCAAGTATGGAATCCGTGCAGGCAATGCTGAGGCGGTCCCGGTCAGCTTGCACGATAGTGCCCGGCTCTGCTGTGGTTCTCTCGGCACTGGATCGCGCTTTCAGAACGCGGATGCGCTCACCGCCGAGAAAGCTGTAGGCAGGAGTCCTGCCGATGCCGCTCCGAATCTGCAGGTTGATGGATTCCGCGCATTGTCCCCAGTTGATCAGCGCTTCGGACTTATCCAGTTTGTTGGCATATGTGCTGAGATGATCGTCCTGTGTTTGGGACGCTTCGCGCAATGCTTTCAGGTTCTGCAGGCAGTAGATGAGACCAATTCTGCCAATGTCTGCCAGGCGTAATTCGAGTGTCTGACGGTCGTCGTCCTCCGTGATTGGCAGGGGAATTTTGTATAGCATTGGGCCGGTGTCGAGCCCTTTGTCCATCTGCATGATGGTTACGCCGGTTTCCCTATCGCCCGCCAAAAGAGCCCTCTCAATCGGCGCGGCTCCGCGCCAGCGCGGCAGCAGCGAAGCATGAACATTGATACAGCCAAAGAGCGGAGTATCCAGCACGGCCTGGGGAAGTAGCAGGCCATAAGCCACGACAATCATCAAATCGGGCTTCAGCGCTGCCAATACCTGCTGCGCTTCGACAGTGCGGAGGCTTGCCGGTTGATAAACCGGCAGGTTGTGCGTTTGAGCCAGATGCTTGACTGCGCTTGGATGCAGTTGCTTGCCTCGTCCAGCGGCTCTATCGGGCTGCGTATAAACGCCGACAATTCTGTGCTCGCTCGCCACCAGCGCCTCAAGATGCTGCGCTGCAAAAGGCGGTGTCCCCGCAAAGACGATTCTTAATGGCTGCATGCAGATTCCGAAGTAGTCGAGCTTGAAAGCGTTGCGCACACCGGCGTCCGGTTGAGAGAAGGTGTCAGGTGGATTCCTTTTGAGCTTTTTCCAGTTTGGAGCGGATACGTTCTCGCTTGAGAGCGCTGAGGTAGTCCACAAAAAGCTTACCGTTCAGATGGTCCATCTCATGTTGAATGCAGGTTGCAAGCAGCCCGTCGGTCTCAATCTCGAAAGGCTTTCCGGCACGATCGAGCGCTTTAATGCGAACCAGCCGTGGCCGTGAGACAGTTTCGTAGAATCCGGGTACAGACAGACAACCTTCGTCATACTCCGCGAGTTCATGGTCTATAATCTCAATCGAAGGATTGATAAACACCAGTGGGCAGTCCTTGTTCTCAGAGATGTCGATGACGATCAACTGCTTGTGTACATTGATCTGAGTCGCGGCAAGGCCGATGCCAGGGGCGGCGTACATGGTTTCAAACATGTCATCGATAGTTGTTCTCAACATATCTGTCACGTCTGCCACGGGCGCCGCCTTTTTGCGCAGGCGCAGGTCCGGGAACTCAAGAATTTCTAGTATTGCCATAGTGTTAACTGTGCCGTTCGAACGGCGATCAAGGCTGAAATAAATGTCCGTACTGTGAACTGCTTCTAGTGCTCAGTATACCTAATTGCTAAGATGACGAACCCCGCCACCAGGTTGGAATTGTAATGATGAACGTGTCAGGACTGAAGAGTTTAGTTACTTTTTGCACCGTCGGCATTGTTATGGCGCTCACATTGATGAGCGCTCAAGCACAAACCTTGCAGCTTTCTCCGAACGCTCCGGCAACGTACACCGTTAAAGAAGGTGACACGCTTTGGGACATTTCATCGATTTTTCTTGAGGACCCATGGCACTGGCCGGAAATCTGGCAGGCGAACTCTACCATTAGCGATCCAGATCTTATTTATCCGGGAGATACACTGAGTCTGGTTTACGTGGATGGAAGTCCACGGGTGGCGCTGAATCGCGGTACCCGACCGGCTGTCCGATTGAGCCCACAGGTTCGCGAAGCCCCTTTGCTCAGCCCGATTCCAGCCATCCCTCGCCAAGCTTTGTCCGGCTTTCTGGTGGAAAATCGTATTGTTGACATCGAGATATTCGAGTCATCCCCTTACATTCTGGCAAGCGCTGCAGGGAATCTTATCGTCGGAGCTGGCCATGAAATATATGCGCGGGGCAACTGGGAAAGCGGAGTCAACAGCTACGATGTATTCCGGCTTGGTGTAGCTTATGAAAACCAGAAAGGAGATCAGTACCTGGGGCAGGAGGCCATCAATCTCGGGTCTGTCGAGATAGTGTCTGATGAGGGTGGTGATCTGCGCAAGGCGCTCATTTCAAGCAGCAAGGAAGAGCTCAAGGCCGGCGACAGACTGTTGCCTCGCGAGGCCAGCCCAATCAACCAGAATTTTTTCCCCTCCACCCCTGTCGGTGATCTTGCAGGTGAGATAGTCGGATTGCTCAACAATGAAAGCAAGGCAGCTCAGTTCGAATCGGTCGTCATGGATCTGGGCCTGCGTGACGGTCTCAAGCCAGGAGATGTGCTATCAATTTACAAAGCTGGCGAAACTGTACGTGACCCCATCACGGGCAAGAGGGTAGAACTTCCCTCTACAGAAATTGGAATTCTGATGTCCTACAAGATTTTTGAGAAGGTCAGCTACGGTGTCATCTTGTCTCTCACCGAGCCCGCCGTGGCGGGGAGCCATGTTCGAACGCCCTGATGGGCGACATAATACGCACTTGAACCGTCTGATCAAGGATGATCAAAATGGACCAGAATTATCTGAGCCAATGGCTCACCCTGTCTGAACTCTCGGCTTTGCCCTCCACCGTCATCAGCAAACTGCTGCGCGATTTTGACTCTTTGCAGGCAATCGTGGATGCCCCCGACCTTCGCGTACATGGCGTATCCCCTGAGTTGCTTACGGACATTTGGCGTGCGCTGCGGCAGCCAGTTGCGCCGCCGCATGCGACCAGGGCGTTGTTGTGGGCGCAACAGTCAGGCAACTACATCATTACACGTCGTGACAGTGCCTACCCTCCTCTGCTCAAGGAGATTGTAGACCCTCCTCCATGGCTGTTTGTCCGAGGTAGGCCGGAGACTCTGCTGACCCCGCAAGTAGCGATTGTTGGGAGTCGCAACTGCAGTGTGGACGGGCGCGAGGTTGCTTCTCTGTTCGCCAAAGATCTGGTGAACAGAGGCTTCTCCATTTGCAGTGGTCTCGCCCGAGGGATTGATACCTCTGCGCATGTCTCTGCCTGCAAAGCGATGGGCTCCACGGTGGGTGTCTTGGGCTGCGGGGTGGACAAGGTCTACCCCTCGAGCAATTTCCAACTGGCTCAGGAGATTTGCAACGCTGGAGCACTGGTCTCCGAATTGCCCCTTGGAAGCGCGGCGCGTGCAGAGCACTTTCCGAAACGCAATCGCGTCATAAGTGGGATGAGTCTAGGCGTTATCATCGTGGAGGCGGCCGAAAGAAGTGGTTCGCTGATAACCGCGCGCATGGCGATCGAGCAGAACCGCGAGGTCTTTGCCGTTCCCGGCTCAATTCGCAACCCCCAGAGCCATGGCTGTCATCGGATGATTCGAGAAGGCGCAACACTTGTCTACACTCCGGAGCAGGTAGTAGAGCAACTCCGCTCTCTGGTTGAATTTCAGATCGAGTCTCTTGGCGCGCCACGTGTTGAGCCCTCACCTGTTGAACCCCCTCTTGCAATGAGAGACAGGGTTCCAGGAAAGGAAGAGCGAGAAGTTTTGCAGCAGATTGGTTACGATCCTGTGACAGTCGATGACTTGATCGAGCGCCTGAATATGGAGCTTCCAGCATTGCAAGCGATCCTGTTGAAGTTGGAGTTGAGTGGCAGGATTCGCTGTGAAACCGGGCGTTACGCCTTGAGTTGAGCATGCTCTTGCAACCCCAAACAGAGTGCTGTAATTTCACCTGCTCAAAAATTCCTGTGAGGTAATGTAATGGCTAGCGTATTTGTGGCGGTACTCATGGGGTCCGAATCGGACCTGACGGTTATGCAAGGTGCTGCTGATGTGCTTGGTAGTTTGGGAATCCGCTGCGAAATGAAAATCACATCGGCTCACCGAACTCCGGCGGCGACCCAGCAATATATTGCTGATGCAGTATCCCGTGGCTGTGAAGTGTTCATTGCCGGCGCGGGGTTGGCTGCACATCTGGCTGGCGCTGTTGCGGCTCACACGCTGAAGCCAGTCATCGGTGTTCCTATTGATTCCGGGCCCATGCAGGGGATGGACTCACTATTGTCAACGGTGCAGATGCCGGCAGGAATCCCCGTGGCAACGGTTGCAATTGGCAAGACGGGCGCCAAGAATGCGGGCTACCTTGCAGCTCAGATTCTTGCACTCAAAGATGAGGCCCTTGCCCTGCGTGTGAAGGCCGAGCGTGAGCAAAAGGCCGAAAATGTGCAGGCGCAGGACCGGGCGCTGCAGGAATCTCGCAAATAGACAGCTCCGGGATTGGTGCAGTGGATAAACCAAGGTTCAACCGCTGGCAGGTGACACAAGCCGCAAACTCCCTGCTTGACGGAGAAGTGCTCGCCTATCCCACGGAAGCCGTCTGGGGCCTGGGTTGCGATCCGGAGAACGAGGCCGCAACCCTGCGGCTTCTGCAAATCAAGCAGCGCCCTGTTGCCAAGGGGCTCATCCTGGTAGCCGGCTCAATTGATCAAATAGAAGATTTACTTGAGCCGCTGACACCCGCACAGAGAAAGCGAATGCTGGAGACATGGCCAGGTCCGAATACCTGGCTAGTCCCGGACTATAATCAGTTGATTCCAGATTGGATCAAAGGTGAACACGACAGTGTGGCGGTGAGGGTATCGGCTCACCCGCTGGTCGTTACACTCTGTCTGCGGTTCGGTGGGCCTCTGGTCTCTACCTCTGCCAACAAGGCAGGGCAGCATCCAGCGAAGACAGCACTGCAGGTTGTCAAACACTTGGGGCGAGACATCGATGGCGTCCTGCATGGCAAGCTGGGAGATGGGACAAGACCCTCCAGAATTATCGACTTGTTATCCGGAAAGATCTTGCGTGGATAACCGCAAGAACACAAAAGTACCTTTGGGAGTAGCGCACTTGGCAAGCAATAAAATCGGTACAGACGACGTCGGCAATGTCAGGAATTACCTGCTGGACTTGCAAGATAGGATCTGCGGCGCATTGGAGGCTGTCGATGGGTCAGCGACGTTTAAAACGGACGCCTGGCAGAGGGATTCTGGAGGCAGTGGTCGAAGCCGGGTTATCAGTAATGGCGCTGTCTTTGAAAAGGGAGGTGTCAATTTTTCGCACGTTTTTGGTGACAAGCTCCCGCCTTCGGCTACCGCCACTCGCCCGGATCTTGCTG
>CAIRBI010000253.1 GCA_903876785.1 uncultured Gammaproteobacteria bacterium | reverse complement strand
GGCGGGTGCGACATGAACAGTCGCGAGAAGGAGCTGCTGCCCTTGTTGTTGATGCCGAAGGCCACCAGTTCGTCCGGCAGCGCGGCGGACTGCCCCATCTGCAGACGCTCCAGCGCGGCGATCATGTTCTGCCTGCCGGCCAGCGATGCACCGCCTGAATCGGCGCGGAACTCACGCTGCCTGCTGAACCACATCACGATCATGGAGGCGAGGATGCCCAGCACCAGTTCGGCAATGATGGTGGTGATCCAGAAAGCCGGGCCGTGGCCACGCTCGGTCTTGAAGACCACGCGGTCAACGAAGTGACCGATCACACGGGAGAAGAAGATCACGAAGGTGTTCACCACGCCCTGGATCAGCGTGAGAGTAATCATGTCGCCATTGGCGACGTAGCTGACTTCGTGGGCCAGCACGGCCTCGGCTTCCGGACGGGTCATGCTCTGCAGCAAACCGGAGCTGACGGCGACCAGGGCCTTGTTGCGCGAGGCGCCTGTGGCGAAGGCATTGACCTGGGGCGAATCGAAGATGGCGACCTCGGGCATGCCGATACCCGCCTGCTGCGCTTGGCGCGCGACGGTGCTCAGCAGCCACTGTTCGGTGCTGTTGGCAGGCTGCGTAATGAGGCGCGCGCCAGTGGAACGTTTGGCGATCCACTTGGACATGGCGAGTGAAATGAAGGCGCCGCCGAAGCCAAACACGGAGGCGAACACCAGCAGGTTGTTCAGATCCAGGCCTGCGCCCTGTTCGTCGAGAATGCGCTCGACGCCGAGCAGGCGCAGAGTGATGCTCAAAACAAAGATGATGGCCAGGTTAGTCATCAGAAATAAGCCAATACGTTTCATCAGGTCAAATCCTCAAAAAGTCTGTTCTCAGCAGAGCGCGCTGCGTCCTGCGCCGCCCGGTGCTGCGGTTGATGCATGGGTTGCTGCTGCGTGTCGTAGAGCGGATCGCTTTTGGGCATCTTGCGGAACATCAGATCGAAATGCTTCTGCACCCGAATGCTGTTGACCACGCTGATACCACTGGCAAACCCGAACCACACATACAGACCGTTCATATTACGGAACATTGCAGGGATATGTTGGGGGCCGGCAATCGTTCCTTCAAGGTAGTGCTGATAAAGAATTGGTACATCGTCCAGGGTCACCTTGCCCACAAAAAGCATCGGGATGATCTCGGGCACACCGGAGTTGATGGCGCTGCGCAGGAAATTCACGTTCTCGACGAAGCCACGCAGATACGAGAGATCCTTGGTGAATACCGAACCGCCGGAGAGTGTGCCGCCTCGGAACACGCGCTGCGTGATGCGATAGCTCTCGTGTTCGCTCAGCCCGCGCTCGACGAAGAAGCGATACACCTGAATGAAGTCGGCGCCCTGCTCTGCCATGTCCACCGCCACGACGCGGTCGCTCACGCGCAACGCACGCTGGGGATAGGAACTGAAAGTCAGCGTCTCCATCAACACGGCGAGCCCTTCCTGACACGCGGTAACACGTGGCGAACCCACGCTGAGCCAGGTCGCCCACGGTTGTTTGCGCCCATTCAGAGTCGTGCCGACATGCACCCAGCCCTCGTGCACTTCGAGAATCTGCAGATCGAATTCGGAGAATTCCGAGTCCTGATTGATCTTGATGTAATCGCCACCGGCCGCCGCGTCCGACACGATACCGTCGCTGAGAATCACGCGGATATCACCGGGCGGAAAATAAGGATTGAGTTTCTGCTGCAGAATCTGCACGGCGTTCTCTGCCGAGATCTTCTTGCCGTAAGGGCGGCTGAGATGCCCCGCCGCTGGCAATGAAAAAATCTGACACAGCTTCTCGCCCAGTTCGCGCAGGCTGTGGCGATCACCGCGCAGACGATCGCTCGCCGACCCGTAGAGCTCACTGCTGCAGCGACCAAACCCTGCCGTGCCGCGCGTGCTCAGCAGATCGATCACCAGCAGATACTGCTCGATGGTGGCGACCATGATCGAACCCAGTCCATCGCGACGCCCGAGCTGGCGACGCACGTCGTCACGCAAGTCACGAAACTGCGTGCGTAACGCGTCTGGCTCAAAATTCAGCGGCTGCTTCAGGTAGTAGTCGAGGTCGGCGGCTGGCATCTTGGTGCCACCGGAGGCGAGGAATTCCTTCTCGAAGCGTGCGGGCCATTTGATCGCATCGAGGATGCGAATGGGTTGCTGCAGCGCGATCAGGCGGTCGGACAGATTTTTCACACGTTGCTGATAGTCAGCCTGACTCATGGAGGTCCACACTTCGAGGGAGGAGAAGGGGCAAGCTTAAAGCAATTCGGGAGGACAAAACAGGCGAACGGTAGTGAGCTACACTAGAAGGACTGATGGCATTCAATGGAGCATAGGCATGGATAAGCAGTTACTGATTTTGCAGGAGGAACTGGACCGGTTGGCGCAACGCGCCGACACCGAGGCCGGGATTGAATTCTGGTTCGCCCGCGACCTGCAAACACCCCTCGGTTATACGCGCTGGGAGAACTTCATAACAGCCGTCCAAAAGGCTATAACATCTTGTAAAGAAACTGGTTTTTTGGAAACAGACCATTTTCGTGGCGTCACGAAAATGGTCCCTCTCGGAAGCGGCTCTGAAAGGGCTGTGGACGACTTCATGCTCACCCGTTATGCCTGCTATTTGATCGCGCAGAATGGTGATCCGCGCAAGGTCGAGGTGGCATTTGCCCAAAGCTATTTCGCGGTGCAGACCCGCAAGCAGGAACTGATCGAAGAGCGCATGCAACTGCAGGCACGGCTTGAAGCCCGGGACCGCCTCAAGGAATCTGAAAAAGCCCTATCCCAGAACATTTATGAACGTGGCGTTGACGACGCCGGTTTCGCTCGCATTCGCTCCAAAGGCGACGCTGCCTTGTTTGGGGGCCATACGACCCAGGCCATGAGGGAGAAGTATGGAATCGTCAAGGCCAGGTCACTTGCGGATTTCCTGCCAACGCTGACCATCGCCGCCAAGAATCTGGCCACCGAAATGACCAACCACAACGTGCAGCAGGCGGATCTGCAAGGAGAACCGTCAGTCACCCGGGAGCACATTCAAAACAACGTCAGTGTGCGTGACATGCTGGTGCAGCGCGGCATCAAGCCTGAAGAACTGTCACCTGAACAAGATCTCCAGAAGCTGGAGCGACATGTGAAGAAGCAGGAAAAGAAACTTGGGAGGACAGCTGTGGGGTTGCCTGGCACTTCTGCGGAAGATGCAGATCAATGCAACTCTTAGCTAACCAACATTCAGCGCATCCTTCACACTCTGGCAATTAAGCCTCCGTTCATACAGCGCGCCCTAATATCACCGCATCACAAGACAAATCGCACCGCGCTTGTCTGCATCGCCTCACGTTTTCTCATCAGGAGTACGCATCATGATCAATGGAACCGTCAATAAAACCCTCAACAAAACCTTCAAAGCTGCAATCGCCGCGGTGGCCCTGCCGCTGTTAATGGTCGGCTGCACCACCATCAACCCCTACACCGGTCAGCAACAGGTGAGCAGGGCTGTGAAATACGGGGCCATCAGCTCCGTGGTCTGCGGCCTGGTCGGCGCAGTGGAGAACGGCCAACACGCCCGCAATGCTACAGCAGGCTGTGGCGTGATCGGCGCGGGCGTGGGTGCCTACATGGATGTGCAGGAAGCAGAGCTGCGCCAGGAGCTGCAAGGCAGTGGCGTGCAAGTGGAACGCAATGGCGATCAGCTCGATCTGATCATGCCGGGTAACGTCACCTTCAATACCAATGAATACAGTGTGCGTCCCCAGTTCCAGTCAACCCTGGATTCTGTCGCGACAGTGCTGGCCAAGTACGCCGACACCCGCGTGCAGGTGGTCGGCCATACCGACTCCACCGGCAGCGCCGATTACAACTACAACCTTTCGAATCGCCGCGCGACCAGCGTGGCCAACTACCTGTCCGGACGCGGTGTGGAACAGAGCAGAATTCTCTCGCAGGGCATGGGCCCGGATCAGCCTGTTGCCTCGAACGACAATGAAGCGGGCCGTGCGCAGAACCGTCGCGTAGAGTTGCAGATCGTCGCGGCGCCCTGAGCAGCTGCTCAGAACGTCCCATTCACCTTGAAGGTAAACACCGGTCCGCCGGTGACACACTGATCTTCAATCTCTTCCAAGATGCCGGTGGAAATTCTGCCGGCAAAGCGGGTACGAGTGCGGCACTGTGCGCCATCGGTAACGCCACCAGCATCGAAACGGTAGGTGAGGCCGCGCGAGTCCACATACTCGACGAACAAATTCACCCGGGGTTCGCCAACCGAAAATTCAATATCGTCGATGTCGAAGCGCTTCATGCCACCATCAATCCGATCGAAATACTGCATGCCCCAGTTCATGCGCAGGGCGGGCAAGTCGTGACGGAAAGTGAGTGTGAAGCGGCCGCGCTGATAGAGCTGAAAGCGTCGGTCGATGCCCAGAAACGGGTCTTCGATTTCGGAATCCTGCACGTTGAGCGACGTGGTCACCAGCAGGTTGGGCAGCCTGATCATCCCCATGCGAATGCTGGCATTGAGGTTGACGCCGTATTCATAGCCGTCACCGATATTGCCATTGGCAGACAGAAGATTCGTTGCTGAGGTAGAGACATCCAGGCGATCGATCACATCATGATGATCGAAATAGAAAAGATCTGCGCTCACAACGCCGGTATCGTTGGGCAGCCGGTATTCGGACTTGAAGTTGTATTTCCACAGCCATTGCTGGCGCAACTGGGCATTGCCGGCCTGCGTGGAGGCATCATTGTCCTGGTCATCATTGGCCGCCACGAAGTCGGCGAACGCGAGCTGGTTGACCATTTTCTCGATGGTGCCGCGCAGTTGCAGCACCGGCGTCACGTCGAAACGGACGTCGAGCTTGGGTTTTACGAAATCGAAATCCCGCTGATTGGAAACATCGCCGCTCTGGGTGATTTCCGAGGTCTCATACAGCAGCGTGGTCTCCGCCGAAACGCGTGGACTGAGCGTCCAGTTGTGAATGATGAACGGTTCGTAGCGAATCTCCTCCACCTTGGAATTGGCATTGGAGACAACTTGTGGCACCAGGCCCCCTGTTGCAGCAGAAGGCTTCCCTGTCGATGACAGCAGCCCCAGTGCGAGACTGGAATCCAGCGTGGTCTGAGCGCGCTCGATACCGAATTCCACATCCTGCCCTTCCACCAGACCCATCGTGTAGGAGCTGCGGACGATGCGCTCTTCGGTCACGGCATTGGTTTCCAGGAACAGGTTCTTCTGCTCGCTGCCGCTGCTAAGCAGTTTGAAACGCTCGCGCGTGTTGGCACTGTTGTCGCGATTGGCGATGCCCAGCAGTTTGAAGCGATTGCCACTGTCAGCGCTGAACTCGTAATCCGCACCCACTTCCCAATTATCCTTGTCACCGGGAGTATTTTCCCGTTCCGTGGTCAGCGTGTTTGGCCGCACCTTCAGATCGGTAATGAAGCGCTCGATCGTGGTCGGGTTATCAGTGATGCCATACAAGGCATTGAACCGCACGCTGCTGGCCGCCGAGAGGTCGTAGCTGAGATTCATACTCAGCTCATCGTCGTCCGCATCGCGCACCCGCTCTTCTCTGATCCTGTCATTGGGAACGAAGTTGCCGAGCACACTCGTCTCGCGGGTGATGGAGTTCTCGTAGCGCGGCGCGATACGGCCGCTGAGCAGATAGGTCAGCGCTCGCGTCTGGCCGCTCAACGACAGCGAACCACCGACTTTGAACTCAGAATCCTGATAGCGGTCGACACTGGCCTGATAGGAAACGCTGTTGGAGTCGAGCTCCTCAAACAGCACGATATTGATCACCTGATCGCTGCCACGCACATCCAGCTCGCCGGAGGTGCCACGGATAATCTGAATTTCCTTGACCTGAGCGGCCGTGATGCGCGTCAGCTGTTCCCGTGTCTGGTTGTTTTTGCCCGCCGTGCGCTTGCCATTGATGAGTATCTCGCTGCCACCGCTGCCCCCGCCAAAACCACGCCCGCCGGATGATGGGTTGCCACCGGGAAAGCCACCGGGCGGTCCTCCGCCTCCCCCGCCAGACCCGGGCCCTCCCGCGCCCTGACCAGGAATCCTGTTGAGCATGTCCTGGGCAGAGACAGGGGCGTATTCGCTGAAGTAGTCGGCGGCATACACCACTGTGGAATTCTCGCCAG
>CAIRBI010000252.1 GCA_903876785.1 uncultured Gammaproteobacteria bacterium | reverse complement strand
GCAGCGGATGATCTGAATACGCGTATCGCCAATGCCCAGCAGCAGCTGGCGGCGTCGGGTGTTGCGCCACAGGATGGTCAGGCCGCGGCCGGGGAGGGACCGACCATTGAAGTACAGCTTTCTGTTGGCGCCACTCTTAATCTGCCCGCGGACACCCGTGTATTCGTCTCCGCACTGGAGGTCAATGGACGCGGTCAGCCACTGGCGGCCGAGGCCATGACGGTCGGAGATCTGCCTGTCACCATTACGCTCACCAATGCCGATGCCGTCGGCCCCTTCAATCTGTCCTCCGCAGAGCAGGTCTACATCGTAGCCACAGCGTCCTCCAGTGGCACGGCCAACGTGCAGGCGGGTGATCATCAGGCGCGCTCAGAGGGTTTCGCCCACGGCAATACTCACGCTATTATCCCTCTCGTGATTGAAAATATCGTGCCCTGACAGAGCGTGCTGTTCTGCTGATGCAGACACCGTCCTTCGGCGGGGCCCTGAACAATAACAACAGCAGAACGGGGGCAGATATGTTGGGAATCATGATGGACAAGCAATTGAATATTGCTGACATCCTGGAGTACGCGGCGCAATACAACACGGATGCGGAGATTGTGACGCGGCAGGTGGAGGGTGGTATCCATCGTTACCGCTACAAGGACGCGCTGCTGCGTACCAGGCAGCTGGCCAATGCGCTGCGTGCGCTGGGTGTGCATCAGGGGGACCGGGTAGCAACACTGGCCTGGAACACCTACCGGCACCTCGAACTGTACTACGCTGTCTCCGGCATGGGGGCGGTCATTCACACCGTCAATCCCCGTCTGTTTGCCGAACAGATCATCTACATCATCAATCATGCGGAAGACAAATACGTCTTCGTCGACCTAACCTTCGTGCCTCTGCTGGAGGCCGTGCAGGACCATATACCGGATGTGAAGGGTTTTGTGGTGATGACGGACCGTGCGCACATGCCGAATTCTTCATTGTCCAACCTGTTGTGTTACGAAGAGCTGCTGGCCGCCCAGTCGCCGCACTTTGATTGGCCGGAGTTTGACGAGAAGACGGCTGCCGGACTCTGCTACACCTCGGGGACTACGGGCAATCCGAAAGGGGTCATGTATTCGCATCGCTCCACTGTGCTGCATGCCATCTCTTCTTGCCGCGCCTCGGCCATGAATCTGGGTCCGTTGTCCCGTGTGCTGCCGGTGGTGCCGATGTTTCACGTCTGTGCGTGGGGCGTTCCCTACAGTGCTCCGATCGCTGGTTCGAGCATCCTGTTTCCGGGGGCGGGCATGGATGGCGCTTCGCTTTACGCCCTGATCGATGGTGAAAAGGCCACCTCGTTGCTGGGAGTGCCGACGGTGTGGCTCGGACTGCTCAATTACATCGACTCGGTGAAGGGTAATCTCGACAGTGTCGAGAATGTGGTGATTGGCGGCTCCGCAGCACCGCGCTCCATGATGGAGAAATTTCACGACAAATACGGGGTATTCCCGATTCATGCCTGGGGTATGACCGAGATGAGTCCGATGGGCTGCTTGTGCGTGAAAACCCCCTTCCTGATGAAGGCGGACGCAGACACGCGCGCCGCCATACAGTCCAAGCAGGGTCGGCCGGTGTTCGGTGTGGAAATGAAAATCGTCGATGATCAGGATCGTGAGTTGCCCCACGATGGCAAGACGTTCGGGCGTCTGATGGTGCGTGGCTCCTGGGTAGCGAGCGGCTATTACAAGAACGATGATCGCTCCGCGTTCCGGGCCGGCTGGTTCGATACCGGCGATGTGTCGACTATCGATGCAGATGGCTATATGCAGATCGTTGATCGCAGCAAGGATGTCATCAAGTCGGGCGGGGAGTGGATCAGCTCCATTGAACTGGAGAATTATGCCGTGGGTCATCCTGCTGTTGCGGAGGCCTGTGTAGTGGGTGTCCCACATCCCAAGTGGGATGAGCGCCCCCTGTTGCTGATCGTCCGCAAGCAGGGTGTGCCGGATGCAGAGTGCAGCAAAGAAGCTATAATCGGCTACCTCGCAGACAAAGTGGCGCGCTGGTGGATTCCCGATGATGTTGTGTTCGTGGACGCCCTTCCGCATACTGCTACCGGCAAGCTGCTGAAGACGGAAGTAAGAGCAAAGTTCGAGAAACACTATCTCGACCTCGCCTCCTGACAGCGCGACGGTATACGGAACCGATGACATCATGAGCAGTAATTTCAACGCAGCGAATTCAACAAAGGCAAATTCAACAGGCCTGATCGACAAGTTCGGTCGGCGCGTGGACTACATTCGTCTCTCGGTCACGGATCGCTGCGACTTCCGTTGTGTTTATTGCATGACCGAAGAGATGACATTCCTGCCGCGTGATCAGGTGCTCTCGCTTGAAGAGATCTACCAGGTGGCGCAGGCTTTCACGGAACTGGGCGTCAACAAGATACGTCTCACCGGCGGCGAGCCACTGGTGCGCAGCAATGTCATGTCGCTGATCAATCGCCTGGGCAAGCTGGGCGGCCTCAAGGAATTGTTGCTGACGACCAATGGTGCGCAACTGGACAAGTATGCCGAGCCATTGCGGGCGGCTGGCGTGAATCGCATCAATATCAGCCTGGACAGTCTTGATGCCGAACGCTTTCGGCGCATCTCGCGTGTGGGCAAGCTTGAGAATGTACTGGCGGGAATTGAAGCCGCGCGGCGTCAAAACTTCGAGCGCATTCGTCTGAATGCCGTGATCATGAAAGGTTACAACGACGACGAAGTATTGCCGCTGACGGATTTTGCGCTGGAGCGGGATGTCGATATCGCCTTCATTGAAGAGATGCCACTCGGCAACGCCTCCGACCATGATCGAGAAAGCACTGTGTGCAGTAATGACTGGGTGCGCGAAGTGATCTCCAGTCGCTACGAGTTGCTACCAAGCACGGCCACCACAGCAGGTCCTTCGCGTTACTTCAAGGTTCCGGGGCGCGAGAGCCGCATCGGTTTCATCTCGCCCGTCAGTCATAACTTCTGCAGTGACTGCAATCGTGTCCGCGTGACCGTGGAAGGGCGTCTCCTGTTGTGCCTGGGCAACGAGCACTCCATGGATCTGAGAGCCATCCTTCGGGAGCAGAAGGGCGATATGGAGGCATTGAAACAGGCGATCGTCAAAGCGATGGATCTGAAACCCGAGCGCCACCATTTTTATGAGAAAGACCATATTCAACCCATTCGCCTGATGAACATGACTGGCGGATAATTTCCGTTCCTGTCCATATCCTGTGGAGCCCCGATTCGATAATGAGTAACACTGCTTCGGATAAAAAATCCGTATTCATCCCTGTTCGAGTTGCTGTGGTGACCGTGTCCGACACGCGTACCGAGGAGACAGACAAGTCCGGCAGTTATCTTGTGGAATGCGTGAAGGCGGCTGGGCATGTTCTGGTCAGCAAACAGATAGTCAAAGATGATATCTACAAGCTGCGCGCTGCCGTGGCTACGCACATCGCGGATGATAATGTTCAGGCAGTGTTGCTGACAGGTGGCACGGGCTTTACGTTTCGCGACAATACTGTAACCGCCGTAACACCATTGCTGGATATGCATATCGAGGGTTTCGGTGAGGTGTTCCGCTATCTTTCTCATGCAGAGATAGGCAGTTCGACGATTCAGTCACGTGCATTTGCGGGGCTTAGCAATGGGACTATCGTGTTCTGTATGCCCGGTTCGCCGGGAGCTTGCAGAACGGCGTGGGAAGGGGTCGTGGCGCAGCAGCTGGACAGTCGTCACAAGCCGTGCAATTTCGTGGATAAACTCAAGAAGCCCTGAGCCTTTTCAATCGTGGGTCTGCCAACATTAGTCTGTGCAGCACTGGCGTTTCGTGTGTTCACTCAATACAAAAAAACACCGAGATTAGATACTGACCCGTTGGGGTGAATGTCTAATTCCGGTGCGGTCTACTTATTGCGTACTCTTGTTGGTAACTTTGCATAAGTGATTCCCTGATCGGGTAAATTTAGCCGGCTTGAGGCCGGTTCCCGAATCAGGCAACGCCCAGCATCGTCAGTACGGGTACGGCAACAGAAGCGGCTACTATCGCTACTGAAATCAAGGTGGCACGTGCGTTTACGAATACTTCACTCATGTTTATCTCCTGGGTTTGAGCTTTTGCTTGAAAGACTCTGGATTGTTGAATTTCAGGTTGTAGAATAATGGCTGTTACGAATACTGTTACTATCACCATCTTCTAAACGAGGCGCATAGTAACATAAGCGTGAAAAAATGTAACACATATTTTTTAATGAGTTTAAAAGTAACGACCTCACGATTGCTTCGGCTTGTCGCAGACACAGCGGATACGAGTGAGTTTTCCAAGGGTTTTGCATGAGTGAACTACAAGAGTCGGCCATCAGTCTGGCCGGGCAGGCAGTGGCCGTACCCGAAAGTCGACAACTGGATATTCTCGCAGACCTGCTGGCCGCCAGAGGCGCGCAGGTGATACGTATCCCTCTGGTGGCGATTCTGGATGCCGTCGATCAAGGGGTCATAGCGAATTGGTTACAGCAATTCATCGCGGAGCCGGGAGACTATCTAGTCGTGCTCACAGGCGAAGGCTTGCGTCGGTTGAGCGCGGCAGCCGAGCGTCAGGGTTGCCTAGAGCAATTCATCGCGGCGCTGAACAAAGTCTGCAAGATCTGTCGCGGACCGAAACCCGGCAGAACTCTCAAGGAAATGGGATTGAAACCCGATCTGTTGGGCAAGGCCCCGACCACGCCCGGTATCATCGAAGCCTTGGATGAATTGGAGTTGCAGGGTAAGCGGGTGGCCGTGCAGTTGTATGGCGAAGAGCCAAATGTCTTGCTGATTGATTACCTTCGTGCGCGGGGTGCAAAAGTGAGCATCGTGGCACCTTACATCTACGCACCCGACTCCGATGAAGAAAAGGTCGTGGAGCTTATAGAATCCCTCTATGCGGGAAATGTCACCATGATGACCTTCACCAGTCAGCCGCAGTTTCTGCGTTTACTGGAGGTTGCCCGCAAGGCTGGCATCGAAGAGCGTCTTTTTGCCGGTCTTGCCAGAGTCAAAATTGCAGCGGTGGGGCCGGTGGTCGCAGATCAGTTGCGTGGTGCCGGTGTCACGGTGGCAGTGATGCCGGAGTCACTTTTTTTCATGAAACCGATGGTGACAGAGTTGGTCCGGCTCGCCAGGGCCGAGTCGAATGGAGGATAACGAAAATGCTAAAGGCGGGGTGTTTGCAAATCCGGGCAGGATTATTGTTGACCATGTTGCTGATGCTGCAGGGTTTTGCGCAGGACGTGGACGCGCAGGCGCTGACAGCGTCGATTGTCACCGATAAAGGCACAATGGAGGTCGAATTGAATGAGCAGGCCGCGCCCACGACGGTCGCGAATTTTGTGAATCTGGCGCAGCGCGGTTTTTATGACGGGCTGACATTTCATCGAGTGGAGCGCAATTTCGTTGTTCAAGGTGGTGATCCGCTTGGCAATGGCACCGGCGGGCCTGGTTATCAATTTACTGGCGAGTCGATTCTGAAACACACGCGTCCCGGCACCTTGTCGATGGCGAATAGCGGCATCGGCACCGATGGCAGTCAATTCTTCGTCACCTTGGTCGCCACGCCTCATCTGGATGGCAAGCATTCCGTGTTTGGGCGTGTGGTCAGCGGCCTGGATACGGTCTACAAGATTGCCCGTGGCGATGTAATTCGCAGCATCACCATCAGCGGTGACACTACTGCATTGAAGTTGCGCAAGCAGGCGGATTTGCAGCAGTGGAATGCTACGCTCGATATTGGCTTTCCACAGTTGCGACCTGCTCCTGCAGCGAATTGATTCCTGTCAGGGCAGGACCTGCTTGAAGGGTTTTACGACGACGCTGCGAAATACTCCTGCTGTCACATAAGGGTCGTCATTCGCCCATTGCTGTGCTTCTGCCAGTGAGTCAAAGCTTGCGACGATCAGACTTCCGGTGAAACCCGCTGTGCCGGGGTCGCTGCTGTCGAGCGCCGGGTGTGGGCCGGCGAGAATGATGCGGTTTTGCGCGGTCATGGCCTGCAGGCGTTCCAGGTGAGCGGGACGTGTGGCAATGCGCAGAGGCAGGCTGTCGGGGACGTCTTCACAGATAATGGCGTAAAGCATCGAATGGATTCCTCGTATTTTGTCATGCAATGAGTGGCGGCTATGGTAATCGATTTGTCGCAGTCAGTCTGTTATTGTGCCGGGCATTGATATTCGACCTTCCACACCTTATCCAATACGACATCGGCAGTCATGGCGCAGTATCTCGAAATTCATCCGCAAAATCCGGAGCCGCGGCTCATCAAACAGGCTGTGAAAGTCTTGCTTGCCGGTGGCGTAATCGTTTATCCCACGGACTCGACTTATGCGCTTGGTTGCCACATCGGAGACAAGGATGCCATTGAGCGTGTGCGCCGTATTCGTCAGCTGGACGACAAGCACAATCTGACGCTGGTCTGTCCGGACCTCTCCTCGATAGCCACCTATGCCAAAGTGCCCAACAGCGCTTATCGTCTTCTTAAAGCCTACACGCCCGGCGCTTACACCTTTATTCTGACGGCCACGGCTGAGGTGCCACGCAGGTTGATGCACCCACGCCGCAAGACTATCGGCTTGCGTGTGCCGAACCACACTGTCGCCCAGGCGCTGCTGGCAGAGCTCGGCGAGCCGATCATGAGTACCAGTCTGATCCTTCCTGGAGAGACCGAGCCATTGATCGACATCCATGAAATTCGAGAGCGCCTTGAGCACAGCGTCGATTTGATCATCGACAGCGGCTCCTGCGGACGGGAGGCCACGACAGTTATTGATCTGGCCGATGGCGCGGTGGAAGTTGTCCGTGTCGGCAAGGGCGATCCGGCGCCATTCCGGTAAACCCTCTTGCGCCGCCGCCACCTCTGGCAGAAAAATAATCGTATTCAAACAGGCCATCTGCAATAATGCAGCCCTCAAAAAGGACTCGGTCGGGAAGGGGAGAGAGCTTGTCTATCGCTAATTCACAGCAAAAGGTACTGTCTGGCATGCGCCCGACGGGCCGACTACACCTCGGGCATCTGCACGGCGTTCTCAATAACTGGGTCAAGCTGCAGCACCAGTACGAATGTTACTTCTTCGTTGCCGATTGGCACGCGCTGACCACCCACTACAACGATCCCGGCATTCTCGAAGCGAGCGTCTTTGACATGGTCATCGACTGGCTGGCTGTGGGCGTCGACCCGTCCACGTGTTCGTTGTTCATCCAGTCTCAGGTGCCCGAACATGCCGAGCTGCATCTGCTGCTCTCCATGATCACGCCGCTGGGCTGGCTGGAGCGCGTCCCGAGCTACAAGGATCAGCAGGACAAGTTGCGCGACAAAGATCTGGAGACCTACGGTTTTCTCGGCTATCCCCTGCTGCAGAGTGCCGACATTCTGATCTACAAGGCCGGGCTGGTGCCGGTGGGCGCCGATCAGGTGGCTCATGTGGAATTGACCCGCGAAGTAGCACGCCGTTTCAACCACATGTATGGCCGCGAACCCGATTTCGCCGAACTCGCCGAAGCTGCAGTGCGCAAGATGGGCAAGGGTGCTGCGAAGCAATTTGCCTCTTTGCGCACTGCGTATCAGCAGCAGGGCAGTCAGGAGGCGTTGGAGGCTGCGCGCACTCTGATCCTGCAACAGCAGAATATTTCTGTGGCGGACCGCGAGCGTGTGCAGGGCTATCTGGAAGGCGGTGGCAAGATGATTCTGACCGAGCCACAGGCGCTGCTGACGCCAGCCGCCAAGATGCCTGGTCTGGACGGTCAGAAGATGTCCAAGTCCTACAACAACACCATTTCCTTGCGCGAGCCTGTGGATCAGGTGCAGAAGAAGATTCAAACCATGCCGACCGATCCTGCACGCGTGCGCAGGACCGATCCCGGCGAGCCACAGCGCTGCCCGGTCTGGCAGCTGCATGAAGTGTACTCTGGAGAAGATACGCGGGCGTGGGTGGAGGCAGGCTGTCGCAGTGCCGGTATTGGCTGTCTGGAATGCAAGCGTCCGGTCATCGACGCGGTGATTGCCGAGTTGCAACCGATTCAAGTGCGTGCCAGCCACTATGAAAAAGACCCGTCTGCAGTGAAGGCGGTCATC
>CAIRBI010000251.1 GCA_903876785.1 uncultured Gammaproteobacteria bacterium | reverse complement strand
GGAGGAATGGTCAGCGGCCTTGGACTTCTGCATCTGGTGACAATCGCCGCCGGCAGCATTTTGATCGTCGGCAGAATGAGTACCTTTCTGGCCGCTATCGCCAGCATCGCCACCATCTATGCAGAGGTCTATCTCAGTTTCAGTAGGGACGTGGTCGCCAATCAGTACATGCAGGCGGGCCTGCTGGGAATACTGCTGTTCGCCACGTCCTTGTATCTGCAATCATTGAGCGAACGCATGCGACGCAGCGCACTCCTGGCTGCCGAGCAGGCCACGAGCATCGTCAATCTGGAGCAACTGAACCAGCTCGTTATTCAACGCATGCGAACGGGCATCGTCGTTGTCGATGCCAATGCCAGAGTGCTGACCGCCAATGATGCAGCGATTGAGTTGTTGGGGCTTGGAGACACCGTGGGCGGGAGACTCAGCAACGGCAGTTCCGCAACGAATCAGGCGCTGCCAATGGCTCTTCAGCAGCATCTGCTGTCCTGGCGGAGCAGTCCGAGTCTCCGCGTACTGACCTTCGCCATCAACAGCGCTGCTCCGCAACTGCAGGCAAACCTCGCCTATCTCAACCCTGCTTCCGAATCCAATATTGTCATCTTCCTGGAAGACAGCACGCAGATCATCCAGCGAGTAAGGCAGATGAAGCTGGCCTCACTGGGACGCCTGACGGCCAGTATTGCCCATGAGATCCGCAATCCTCTTGGAGCCATCAGCCATGCCAGTCAGCTACTTCAGGAAGCTGAAGGACTGCAGCAGGCTGACCGTCGCCTGCTGGAGATCATTCTCAACCACTGCGGGAGGGTCAATCTGATTATCGAAGATGTCCTGCGCATGTCGCGACACAAGCAGGATGGCAGCGAAAGGATCAACCTGTCCGAATGGCTGAGCAGATTCGTGGAGAGCTACTGCGAGTCTCATCAGTTGAACGGCCGGATTTCTGTCGACATCTTCCCTCATTCAACCGAGGTTCGCGTGATAGTGAGTCAGCTCGAACAGATTCTCACCAACCTCATGGAAAATGGCCTGCGTTACAGTCAACAGGCCACCGACAAAGCCACTTTGCAACTCAAGGGCGGACTCGGCCGCAATGCCGAGCTGTCGACGCCGGTCCTGCATGTGATCGATGAAGGGCCTGGAGTGTCAGCGGAAGCCGAGGAACATCTCTTCGAACCGTTCTACACTACCAATCCCGACGGCACCGGGCTGGGACTGTATATCTCCAAGGAACTGTGCGAAGCTAATCAGGCACAGCTTTCCTACCGCAGAACCAGCAAAGGCAAGAGCTGCTTCACTATCCATTTCTCGCACGCCGATAGAAATATGGATTGAAAAATTCCCGGATAAATACCCTCTACTGGAATCCCTATGACTGGCAGTGTCCTGATTGTTGATGATGAGCCCGATATTCGCGAGTTGCTCGAAATCACTTTGGGGCGGATGTCTCTCATTACCGAAAGTGCCAGCAACCTGAGCAGCGCCAACGAAATTTTGCAGAGGAAAAAATTCAGCCTTTGCCTCACCGATATGAAACTTCCTGACGGCGATGGACTGGACCTTGTCGAGCACATTCAGCGTAATCACAGCCATATGCCCGTAGCCGTCATCACGGCTCACGGAAATACCGAGACTGCCATTCGCGCACTGAAAGCCGGGGCATTCGATTTTGTCTCCAAGCCCGTTGACCTGCAGAAATTGAGAGATCTGGTCAATTCAGCATTGAAGCTTTCACTGCACTCGCAGGCTCCGCTTCTCGCAGCGGCGAAAGCTTCCAGAGAGTTCAATATAACCGGAAATTCAACAACCATTCGCAATATGCGCCAGCAGATTGCACGCGTCTCACGCAGTCAGGCGCCTGTCTTCATCTACGGAGAGTCTGGCAGTGGCAAGGAATTGGCGGCGCGCTCCATCCACAATCAGAGTGCGCGCGCGGACGGTCCCTTTGTTGCGGTGAACTGCGGAGCAATCCCTGCAGAGCTGATGGAGAGTGAATTGTTCGGGCATGTCAGAGGCAGCTTCACTGGCGCGGACAAAGACAAGACCGGATTGTTTCAGGCGGCCCGAGGTGGCTCGCTGTTTCTGGACGAGGTGGCTAATCTGCCGCTGCACATGCAGGTGAAACTGTTGCGTGTCATTCAGGAAAAGTCTGTGCGCCCTGTGGGTTCGCAAACGGAAATTCCGACTGACGTGCGCATTCTAAGCGCCAGCCACAAGAATCTCGCGGATGAAGTCAGCCGCCGCAATTTCCGCCAGGATCTCTACTACCGGATCAATGTTATCGAGCTGGATGTTCCAAGCCTGCGACAGCGTCAGGACGATATCGCTGAACTGAGCGAAGAGATTCTGTTGCGCATCGCTGAGGACAATTATGTCAGCCCCGTGCCAACACTAAGCCCCGAGGCACTTCAGGCACTTTGCGAATATCCTTTTCCTGGCAACATTCGCGAACTGGAAAATATCCTGCAGCGCGCTGTGACGTTGTGTGAGAACGGTGTCGTGTCAGTCCAGAATCTCGATCTGCAAAACGGCAGCGCGCTTCCGTCGGTCACAACAAGCCCTCGGGGCCTGGATTCGCCGATGTACAATCCCGAGGCTGCGTTCAGCCTGCCTCACGGCGAGGGATTCTCCCTTGAGAATCATCTTGAGGCCATCGAGCGCAAGGCCATCGAGCGTGCTCTGGAAGAGTCGCGCTGGAACAAGACCGCGGCCGCTCAGAGGCTTGGCATGAGTTTTCGATCGCTGCGTTACCGGATGAAGAAACTCAACATGGAGTAGATCCAGCACACGCAAGCAACGCGCTCAGACCAGTGAAGAATTTCACCCCACGACATTCCTCGACACCGGGTCATAAGGATTCGGGTCCACGCACGGCTCTCGCCTCAAAACGATGTCGACCAGCAACTGCGCCGACGCTGGCGCAAGTACCAGACCATTTCGATATTGCCCCGCATTGACGTAAACATTGTCGATTCCCGGCACTCTGCCAATGAATGGCACCCCATCCGGAGCCCCCGGCCGCAGACCAGCCCACTGCCTTTCTACCCGACACTCCGCCAGCTCCGGCAGCAATGCCTCGGCGCTGCGGCGTAAACCGTGCAGGGCTTCCTCCGTCGTGGACTTATCGAAGGCCGTGTGCTCCAGGGTGCTGCCCACCAGCAAATGATTGTCGCGGCGAGGAATCAGATAACGGCCATCGGTCAGGACAATCGTGTCGAGCAACCGCCGCGGCGGCCGGAACAACAGCATCTGCCCTTTGACGGGCACTACCGGCAGCGTCACGTTCAACGTCGCCAGAAGCCCGCCCGACCATGCGCCCGCCGTGATGATAACGTGCTCAGCGCAGAGTCGTTCAACCACTCCCTCGCGCACGACTGAAACGTGAGTAACTCTGCGCGCGCCGCGCCCGCGATCGATGTTTGTTTGCAGTGCCAAGACCTGGGTCTGCTCTCTGATCTGCACAAGAGGATTGCTCTGCAGGCTGCTCTGCAGTGCTCGTCCCAGACGAGGGTTGCGGATATTGGCGATATCCGGCATCCATAGTCCTTTGCGAAATCCGGCTGCCAGCGCAGCTTCCCGGTCATAAATGAAAGCGGGTTCAACCGGGTACAGAGCCTTGCAGTTGGTTGCCGCCCACAGCAACGCTTCTTCTTCATCCTTCGCATTCAGCATCAGCAAACCGGAATGCTCCAGCTCGGGGTCGATGCCGGTCTCATCCAACAAATGCGCCGCGAGTCGCGGATAGGCCTGTTGTGCATGAGATGCCAGGGCGGTGACTGCAGGCGAATAGCGCCAGGGATAGAGCGGCGAGACAATTCCACCGCCCGCCCACGAAGACTCACGGCAGCAGCTTCCCTGTTCCACCAGCATGACCTTCGCACCGGCGGCAGCGAGCTCTCGCGCCACCAGCAGCCCGATGACACCGCCACCTACAATCAGAAATTCACTCATGTGCCTGCCGTTCTCCACAGCGTTCTGCTGCCATATTCCTTCAGTTCCACTCCTGCGGACCTGACTCCACAATGCCTGGACGCAAGCGCAAACGTGGAGCGTGGTCTAGACTCGCGGTGGGCAACTGTATCACAAGGAGGTGTCAGTCATGTCGCGCCAGGCTCTCAACAACAACGGATCACACTCGGGTTTTTCCATTCATAACCAGGGGTTCACGCTCCCTGAAATCATCACCACTCTTGCCATTGTCGGCATCCTCTCCAGCCTCGCCGCTCCCGGCCTGCAGGCCCTGACGGAGCAGAAGCAAGGGGAGACTTCATTGCGCACCCTGGCGGAGCATCTGGCACTGGCCCGTTCGAGCGCAGCCACTTATGGCCAGACCGTAACCTTCTGTCGCTCCGCCGACGGGCTCACTTGTTCTGGAAGCTGGAGCGACGGCAGCATCGTCTTCACCGACAGGAATGGCGACAGGTTGATAAATCAGGACGACCAGCGGCTACGCAGTCAGGTCACCACCGGTTTGAAGGGGAGCATCGAATGGCGCGCCTTTCAGAACAGACAGTATCTGCAGATCGAAGCAACTGGCTTCATGCGCTATCAGAGCGGCAACTTCCTCTACTGCCCACACGACGGCGACCCCCGGGATGCCTTGCAACTGATAGTCAACAGCACAGGCCGTGCGCGCTTTGCAGTGGATAGCAACGGCGATGGCATTCGCGAGGACAGCAGCGGCAAACCGCTCGCCTGCCATCTCTAAGGGTTGGTGCTGATGAAAAAGGCCTGACAACGGGAGTAATAGCGTGCGTGTGGCGGCACTAGTTACTTATCGCGGTTGCTCACTCGTGAAGCTTCTGACGACCACCGCCTGCAGCAAAATGGCGACCGATTCCGAAAGTCCCGTGCCACGCACTGTGATTCGGTAACTGTAGATTGGAGAGTCGGCAACGCTCGCAAACTCCTCGATGAGAAAGTACGCCTGTGCCGGAGATGGAACTTCGCGAGCCTCTCTGGTGTGCCTCTGCCACCAGTCCGCACCGAGACAATCCGGCTCCTCCCACCATGGCACGGCATTGCTGTGATCCGGGTCCGCACTGTCACGCGACCAGACTCCGACGCTATCCGCCAGCGGTCGGGCGGACTGTGCAGCAAGCCAATGCTGCGCCTCCTGCAGCGTCGCCTCCGCCGCATGGCGGGCACTGTCGTGATTCAACAAATTGCCTGCCATGCGCTCCTGGAGCACAGCCGACTGCATACCCGCTGCCCCCATCAGGGTCAGCACTAGCAGAAATACGAGGCAGAAGATGAGAATGGCACCCCGCTGCCGCGCTGACAGTCTGGCGTGGGTCATGGCGGGAACACTCCCGTCAGTCGTGCCCGCAGCGCCACCGTGGTCGTGAACTCCTGGCGCAATCGGGTGTCTGGCGGCAGACTGCCGTTGCCCGGTTTGCCGTCGTACTGCATGCCGTCGAACTGGTAGGCCTGCGGCGCGGGCAGCAGATGATCTTCCAAGGATTGCACCAGCAGATTAACGCGGACACTGATGACGCGTTGCCAGTCCGGCACCAGCTCGGCCGTAACGTAGGCGTCGACGCTATGAAGGCTGTCGGCATCCAGATCAACGCCAAACCGCAGTTGCATGCGGGCGACACCCTCGACGAGCTCCTCCGCTGCACCCGCTACCAGCGCGCGATTGAGCGGGCGGCGGAACAATGCCGGTGGGTTCGTTGCCAGATCACCGCGTTTGCCGACATAGAAAATATTGCTCTGCAGGCGCAAGACTTCGCTACCGATCCTGCTGTGCACGCCCTTGGCGAGATCATTGCCTGGCGCGCATGCCGAGGTTTGTGTCGCGTTGACGATGGACTGCTGGGCACCGCTCTGCACGTCGCAGACTTGCACCCAATCAGCAAGCATGCAGTCGCTGAGCAGGAGGAGATCTCCTTGGGCCACCTGCGGAGCTCCCGAGCCCTGCAAGGTCAATACCTGCGCACCCGAGCTTGCCGCCAGCGTCGCCCCTGTGCTCGTCGCATACCAAACCCGCACAATGTCAGAGTCAGGTAGCGCGAAAGTGTCTTCCAGTGTACTGCCAGCCGGACCGACCCAATGTCCTGTGGAGGTGCTGACGACAGGGGTATCCGCCATTCCGCTCTGATTCATATCAACACTCGATGTCGCCGCGTCCCAGCCCTCAATTCCCAGCGCTGGCTGCAGCGTTGTCGGCACGCGTTGCAACGTGCTGGTGACGTCGTCCACGTCCAGCTCTGGCAGGCACCCAAGAGTGCCAGCGAGGCGCAGTTCCTCCGACAACAAATGAATTGCCAGGCGCCCGTTCTCCTGCATTCTGGCCCGTGCTTCCTGACTTCGCTCCAGCACAGCGCCGCTCAGATAGATCTGCAAAACGCTATTTGCCAGAGTCAGCGCCATTGCCATCGAAATCAGCAATTCGATCAATGAGAAGCCCGTTGCAGTCACGAGACCGGGGGCGCAATGCTGACCAACCTTTCGCCTGACTCCAGCAACCGACATCCGTATCTCCTCCAATCAGAGCCGCAGACTCAGCGT
>CAIRBI010000250.1 GCA_903876785.1 uncultured Gammaproteobacteria bacterium | reverse complement strand
GCCAGGAGGATGAGGGATAGTAACGGGATGGTTCGGTTCATGCTGGTGGCCCCAGAGCTCTTGTTAGTGTTGAGCGCCAACAGTATCAGAATGCGACGTTTCTGCAGAAACGTTTTTGGTTGGCGACCTCGTGATCAATAGCGGCACACAGGCGTTCGATCACACCGCCTCGCCTTTGGTCTCGCGCCCGAGCGAACTGCCCGGGCCGAAGGTTTCTTCCAGCGCTGACTTCATCTCCCAGCCGAGCGCGGCAAACAACCCGATGGCGGATTGTTCGACGAGTTGGTCCTCGGAGTAGGCGTGGGTGCTCATGGAACTCCTGTTCCTGCCAGATTACTCAAACGGTCGCGCAAGTCTGCAGGAGCATAAAACACATACGCATTGCCTTGCCTGGTTCTTTCCAACAGACCCCATTGCTCCAGCGTCAGCAAATCATTTCGCGCGGTCTGATAAACCACCGCATGGGAACGCTGGTGAGCGTCCACCCGATAAGCCTCCCCGGCATTGCGCAGCGCGTGATCCAGCAGCGCCAGCTGGCGGTGATTAAAGCGGCCGCGCAGGGACATTGCGGTTGTCAGCAAATGCTGTGTCTCCCTCTGCTCACGCACCTTGCGATCCACGTACTCATGCAGGGCGGCGATGGCGCGGCGAATGGTTTGCAGCTGATGCAGCAGGAAGTAAGTGGTGTCGTTCTTGTCGGTTTCAGTGTGCAGATAGGCGCGCGTGTACTTCACTGGTGACATGCGCAGGATGTGGCTGATCGAGGTGTATTCCATCAGCCAGTAGCCGCTGCGCGCCATGGACCAGTAGAACAGCGCGCGTGCCGTTCGCCCATTGCCGTCGGCAAAGGGGTGGTCATAGCCAATCATGAAGTGCAGCAGGATGGCGCGTACGACAGGATGGATGAAGGGCTGAGCAGTCTCATCTGCATTGGCAAAGTCGCACAGGCGCTGCATGCGCTCGGGTAGCTCTGTATAAGCAGGCGGCACATGCAAGGCGGTATTGTCACGGACATCGACGACATGAACATCATCACTGCGGCGATAGCAGCCCACATCCTGTGGGTCATCCAATGTGTCTTCCGACAGCATCCGGTGCAGGGCCAGAACATGCTCCGGAGTCAGCTTTTCGTTACGCAAGGAGCGCAGATGCTCCATGGCCCGGTAGTTGTTGAAGATCATTCTTTCGCTGTGGTCACGCGGTTTACGCCCACTGCGCAGCATGGCCGCCGCCACATTGCGCGTCGTGGCGGCGCCTTCCAGTTGACTCGACGTGATGGCTTCTTCGATCAGCGAGCTGATCAAAAAACGGTGTGAATCCGATTGCAATGCCGTGCCCGCACCGCGGATCTGGCCCGCTGCATCACGGTCAATGTGATGCAAATCGATGGTGATTGGCGACGGTGTGGCGAAAACGAAGGGGTGCCCCTGTTTGTCCAGCAACGGAGTTGGCTGGAACGAGGCCATTCGCGACATGGCAATGACCGCCCACCACTCGGCGTGGCTGAAACCGTCAGGAGCCGTCCGCCGCCGCAGTTCGTCCCAATGCAGATACTTCCCGTTGGGCAAAGGTGTCATGTAGGGCAGTAACTCAGCCATCCGGGCAGGAGTCAGCGAGTTCATACTGGCATTCAGCGAAGGGGCAATCTGTGGCAGGCGCATTTTTCTACTAATTTGGTGATGGATTAGTAGGAATTAGTATAGTAACGAAGTTTGGGGGAAGTCTACTAATTAGTTTGTGGATTAGCAGGGATTGGTTTGCTGGACGTCCCATCAAGGGCAGTGTTTTGCACTACCCGACCCTAAACGGCAACATCCCCTCCGCCTCCCCCCGATACTGTTCCACATACTCCCGCTCCCTCTGCAAAAAATCCCCAATCGCCGCATCAAACTGCGCATCCGCAATCCAGTGATTGGAATGCGTGATGATCGGTTCAAATCCGCGCTGGATCTTGTGCTCGCCCTGGGCGCCGGAGTCGAAACTTTGCAGGCCGTGTTCGATGCAATATTCGATGCCCTGGTAGTAACAGGTTTCGAAGTGCAGGAACTGGAATTCCTGCAGGCTGCCCCAGTAGCGGCCGTAGAGTTTGGTGTTGTCGCGCAGGCTCAGCGCAGCGGCGATGCGGCGGCCGTCGCGAGTGGCGACAATCATGAGAATGTTGTCGGGCATGGTGGCGCCGAGCTGGCGAAAGAAATCGAGCGTGAGGTAGCCGTGCTGGCCTCGGACCTGGTAGGTGTTCTGGTAGAAGCGGTAGAAATCCTGCCACAGGTCTTCTGTGATGACGTTGCCGCTGAAACGTTCGAAGTGGACGTTGTCGGCGCGAACGGCGTCGCGTTCCTTGCGCAAGTTTTTGCGTTTGCGGGAGTTGAAGGATTCGAGGTAGTGGTCGAACGAAGTGTAGCCTCGGTTGAACCAGTGGAACTGCGTGGCGATGCGCGGGTGGAGGCGGTGGTGCCCATGATCTTGCAAAGGAAGCTGCGCGAGTCTGGCGCTTTCTTCCTGAGTCGGGAACAGCACATGCCACGAGCTGGCGCGCAGGTGCCTGGCCTCCTCTATCACGCGCTGCGCAATGGCGGTGGTGATGGCATCGGCGTCTTCGCCCTGTGCGATCAGTAGACGCGCGGCGTGGCTGGGCGTGAACGGGATGGCGGTGAGGAGCTTGGGGTAGTAGCGGCGGCCGTGCTGTTCGTAGGCGTTGGCCCAGGACCAGTCGAAGACGTACTCGCCGTAGGAGTGGCTCTTGATGTAAAGCGGCATGGCAGCGATCGGGCGGCCGTCTTGCGTGACGACGAGGTGGTGCGGTTGCCAGCCCGTGTCGGCGCAGGCACTGCCGCTTTGCTCCAGCGCCAGCAGGAATTCATGGCGCAGGAAGGGGCTGGCAGTGTCGGGATTCGCGTTGACCAGGCCGTTCCAGAGACCGGCGCTGATGTCGGCGATGCTGGGGTGGAAGTGGAATTCGTATGGGGTTGGCAATGGTGATCCCTTGGGGGTGTTTGAGTGGCATTGTTTGATCGCCTGCAGGCAGGCTCCCACAGTGGTGGTGGAGTGATTGTGGCTATCGCGCGGGGGGTTATCAACCCCGGGGCCGCCGCCCCGTAGTTAAACCGCTGTATTTCCTGCTATATTGCGGACTGCTTCGAATCAGGGAAACTCCGCGTGGAACCGCATAATCCAATCAACAAGATCAAGGAACACCATGACGCGCTGCGCAAGTCGGAGCGCAGGGTGGCCGATTTCATTCTCGACCACGCCACCGCCGTCATCAACATGCGCATTGTGGATGTGGCCTCGGCTGCCGAGGTGAGCGAACCGACGGTGTTGCGCTTCTGCCGCGCACTGGGCTTCGACGGCTTCCAGTCTTTCAAGCTGCAGTTGGCTCAGCACCTGGGGGCGGCCGCGAGTTACTCACAGTTCTCGGTGGACGATACCGATACCGCCGCAGACCTGAGCAACAAGGTGTTCGAATCCACTATTGGCTCGCTGCTGGTAGTGCGGGATCAGCTTGACCCGGCGGTGCTGGAGAAGGCCATCGATACGCTGTGCCATGCCAACCGCGTGGAGTTCTATGGCTTCGGCGCCTCGGGTTCAGTGGCGGCGGATGCGCAGCACAAGTTCTTCCGTCTGCAACTCTCCACGGCCGCGTATACGGACCCGCACATTCAGCTGATGTCGGCGATCTCGCTCGGCGCGAAGGATGTGGTGGTGGCGATTTCGCAGTCGGGCCGCACCAAGGCCTTGATCCAGAGCGTGACGCTGGCGCTGGAGGCAGGGGCAACGGTGATCGGTCTGGCGCCCCAAGGCACGCCGCTGAGCGAACTGTGCAGCATTCCCATCTACGTGAACGTGGAGGAGGATCAACACGCGTTTACGCCGGTCTCCTCCCGCATCGCCCACCTGCTGGTGATCGACGTGCTGGCGATGGGCGTGGCGCGCCATCGCAAGGAACTGCTGAAGGATCACCTCAAGCGCATGAACAAGAGCCTGCGGTCGCTGCGGACGTACAAGACCTGATCCCCACGTTATTCCAAACTCAACCTGCTTTATGTGGGAGCTTGCCAGCAAGCGATTGGACACGGAGGCGAATCGCTTGCAGGCAAGCTCCCACAAGGGCAGCTATTCCACCGTCACCGATTTCGCCAGATTGCGCGGCTGATCCACATCGGTGCCTTTGAGAATGGCGACGTGGTAGGAGAGCAACTGCAGCGGAATGGTGTAGATGATCGGCGTGAGCACATCAGGCACACTCGGCATGTGCACGACCTTGCAGTTGCGGTCGTTTTCGAAACCGGCCTTCTCATCGGCGAACAGGAACAGCTTACCGCCCCGCGCGCTGACTTCCATCAAGTTACCTTTCACCTTCGCCAGCAAGTCATCGTTAGGCACCGTGGCAATCACCGGCATCTTTTCATCCACTAACGCCAGCGGTCCGTGTTTGAGCTCACCCGCAGGATAAGCCTCGGCGTGAATGTAGGAGATCTCCTTGAGCTTGAGCGCGCCCTCTTTCGCCACTGGGTATTGGATTCCTCGTCCCAGAAACAGCGCGTGTTGTTTGTCGCGCAGCGCTTTGGAAAGCGCGCGGATTTCCGGATCCAGATCCAGCGTTTTGGTGACCAGCGCGGGCAGTTCGTTGAGGTCTCGCACGTATTGCTGTTCGGCGGCATCCGTCATGCCATGGCGACGCGCAACGACGAGCGTCATCAGCAGCAGTGCACACAGTTGCGTGGTGAAAGCCTTGGTGGAAGCTACGCCAATCTCGCGTCCGGCATTAGTCATCAGGCAGAAGTCGGACTCGCGCACCAGCGAGCTGGTGGCGACATTGCAGATCGCGAGACGGCCAACATAGTCGGCCTGCTTGGCAAAACGCAGCGCGGCAAGTGTGTCAGCCGTCTCGCCGGATTGAGAGATGCTGATGAACAACGTGCCGGGTTGCACAATGATATTGCGGTAGCGATAGTCGCTGGCAATGTCGACGTGACAGGGAACTTTTGCGATATCTTCGAGCCAGTATTTGGTAACAAGACCGGCGTGGAAGCTGGTGCCACACGCGACGATCTGCACACTCGTCACCTGGTCAAAGATAGCCTTGGCTTTGACACCGAAGGCCTCTTCCAGCACATGAGTGTCACTGATGCGCCCACTGAGCGTGTTGCGGATAACATGTGCCTGCTCGTAGATTTCCTTGAGCATGAAGTGGCCGAATTCGCCCTTGTCTGTCGAGGCGATCTCGCTGGTGATCATGGTGATGCTGCGTTGCACGGGCTTGTCGTTGACGTCCCAGATGCGCACAGAAGTCAGCGTAATCTCCGCGATGTCGCCTTCTTCCAGGTACATGAAACGGTCGGTCACCTGCCCGAGCGCCAATGCATCCGAGGCGATGAAATTCTCGCCGATGCCGACACCAATCACCAGCGGGCTGCCGCTGCGCGCAACAATGATCTTGTCTGGCTCACTGCGGCTGATCACAGAAAGACCATAGGCACCATGCAGTTGCCGCACTGTCTTCTTTACGGCGGCCAGCAGGCTCAACCTCTCGTCACTGCACGCCTGATGAATGAGATGCACCACGGCCTCGGTGTCCGTCTCAGACAGAAAACTATAGCCGACATCCTGCAGATTCGTGCGCAGAGTCTGATAGTTTTCGATGATGCCGTTGTGTACCACAGCAATTTCATCGTCGGAGATATGGGGGTGAGCGTTACGCTCGCTTGGCTCGCCGTGCGTCGCCCAGCGGGTGTGCGCGATGCCGACACGGCCGACGAACGGGCGCTGCTTCATGGAGGCTTCCAGCTTCTCGACCTTACCCATCGCCTTGATGCAGTCGATCTGATTCGTTTGTGCGCTGATCAGCGCCATGCCAGCAGAATCGTAGCCCCGGTATTCCAGGCGCTTCAATCCTTCGAGAAGAATCTGAGATACATCACGTTGCGCAACTGCGCCGACTATTCCACACATTATCTTGTTCCTTTTTTAATGCATCGTCTGCCAGGCAGACTCCTACAGAGCTATTTTTTAACCGGGCGTTTCCAACTGTCGATGTTGCGTTGACGACCTCGGGCGACGGCGAGATTGCCATTTGGTACGTCGCCGGTGATGGTCGAGCCCGCACCGATGGTGACGTTCTCGCCCAGTGTGACAGGGGCGACCAGCGCGGTGTTCGAGCCGACAAACACGTTGTCGTCGATACGAGTTTCAAATTTGTTGATGCCATCATAGTTGCAGGTGATCGTGCCAGCACCGACGTTGACGTTGTTGCCCAGCGTGGCATCACCGATATAACTCAGATGATTCACTTTGGAGCCCGCGCCAATTTTAGCCTTCTTGGTTTCGACGAAATTACCGATTTTTGAACCGGTGTTCAGCACGGTGCCTGGGCGAAGACGCGCGTAGGGTCCGACGGCACACTTATCGGCAATCTCGACATGATCGACATGAGAGTTGGCAAGGATGTGTGTGTCGTCGCCGATGGTGGCGTTCTTGATGTAGACGTTCGGACCGATGACGACGCGATTGCCAAGCGTCACCTTGCCTTCAATGATGACGTTGATATCGATCTCGACATCTTTTCCACAGTTCAATTCGCCGCGCAGATCGAAACGTGCCGGATCGGCGAGTGTCACGCCGCTGAGCAGCAGCTCGCGCGCCCGAAGCCCCTGGTAGTGCCGCTCAAGCTCTGCAAGCTGCAGGCGGTTGTTCACACCCTGCACTTCCATGGGATCTTTCACAGTGAGTGTCGTGACATGCGCACCATCGGCCACCGCCATCTCGATGACATCCGTCAGATAGTACTCGCCCTGCGCGTTGTTGGTCTCCAGCTGGCTTATCCACTCGCGCATCTGCCGGGCAGGCCCGGCCAGAATGCCGCTGTTGGTTTCGGTGATCAGCTTCTGCTCGGCGTTGGCGTCTTTCTCCTCCACTATCGCAATGGGGTGACCGTGGGCGTCGCGGATGATGCGGCCAAGCCCGGTCGGGTCTGGGCTGATGAGAGTCAGGACGGCGAGCGCTCCGCTGGCGGTGCGGGCGATCAGATCAGCGAGGGTGTCGGTGCTGATCAGCGGAACATCACCATAGAGCACCAGTATCGTGCTTTCGTCGTCAATCGCGGGCAGTGCCTGCATGACAGCATGGCCGGTGCCTAATTGTTGTTCCTGATTGATCCAGTGCAGATCCTGCCCCGCGAGCGCATCACGGATCTTCTGACCTTCGAAGCCGACTACGAGGTGAATGCGGCGCGCCTGGAGACGGTGCGCACTTTCGACGACGTGCTGGAGCATAGGCTTGCCGGCAATACGGTGAAGAACTTTGGGCGTATCGGAAAACATGCGCGTGCCTTTACCGGCCGCGAGGATTACGACTTCAAGCGTGGTGTGCGTATGTGAATTCATAGTAATGAACTGCCGGAAGGACAATTTACGGATGTCGTGGCTGACGTAGTGGCCAGTGTCTTGAGAGTGATTGTGGCGCTATTTGCAGACCAAAAAAAAGGGCGGCTGATGCCACCCTTTTTAATAGTTTTTACCACGAATGTAAAAGCTATTTTCTCAGCTGCTTCAGTGCTCGCAGCTGAGCGACGGCTTCGGCCAGCTGGGCCGCCGCACGTGAGTACTCGAACTCGGCGTCCTTGTTGGCAATCGCGTCGTTGGCGTCCTGAATCGCCTGCAGGGCAGCCGCTTCATTCACGTCATCTGCGCGCAGCGCCGTGTCGGCCAGAATGCTGACGATGCCGCTCTGCACTTCCAGGAATCCGCCTGATACGTAGAACACTTGCTCTGACCCATCCTGCATCACCAGTCTGACCGGGCCTGGGATCAGGGCGGTCAGCAGTGGCGCGTGGCCGGGGGTAACACCGAGGTCACCGAGAGTTCCAGTTGCCACGACCAGTTCTACCAGTCCGGCAAATATCTTTTGCTCTGCGCTTACGATGTCACAATGCATTGTCATAGCCATGGCGTAGCTCTCTGTTTAGCGGTTCTTCTTACAGGTTCTTGGCTTTGGCAACAGCTTCGTCGATGCTGCCTACCATGTTGAACGCCTGCTCTGGGATATGATCGTAGTCACCAGCCAGGAGGCCTTTGAACCCTGCGATCGTGTCTTTCAGCGGTACGTACTTGCCTGGGGTGTTGGTGAACACCTCGGCAACGAAGAACGGCTGTGACAGGAAGCGCTGGATCTTACGTGCACGGGACACGATCAGCTTGTCGCCTTCTGACAGTTCGTCCATACCCAGAATCGCGATGATGTCTTTCAGTTCCTTGTAGCGCTGCAATACTGACTGCACGCCACGAGCCACATCGTAGTGTTCCTGGCCGATGACCAGCGGGTCCAGCTGACGTGAGGTAGAGTCCAGCGGGTCAATCGCTGGGTAGATACCCTGTTCGGCGATCGCACGGGACAGTACCACTGTTGCGTCAAGGTGCGCGAAGGTGGTCGCAGGTGACGGGTCGGTCAAGTCGTCCGCAGGCACGTATACGGCTTGGATAGACGTGATCGAGCCAGTCTTGGTAGAAGTAATACGCTCCTGCAGAACGCCCATCTCTTCCGCCAGTGTTGGCTGATATCCCACCGCAGAAGGCATACGGCCCAGCAGTGCTGATACTTCGGTACCGGCCAGTGTGTAACGGTAGATGTTGTCGACGAAGAACAGCACGTCGCGGCCCTCGTCACGGAATTTTTCGGCCATGGTCAGACCGGTCAGCGCTACACGCAGACGGTTACCGGGCGGCTCGTTCATCTGGCCATACACCATCGCCACTTTGGAGTTGGTCAGGTTGTCCAGATCGATTACTTTGGAATCTGCCATTTCGTGATAGAAGTCGTTACCTTCACGAGTACGCTCACCCACACCGGCGAATACGGACAGACCGGAGTGTGCCTTCGCGATGTTGTTGATCAGTTCCATCATGTTTACGGTCTTGCCCACACCGGCACCACCGAACAGACCTACTTTACCGCCTTTTGCGAAGGGGCAGACCAGGTCGATTACCTTGATACCTGTTTCCAGCAGCTCGTTGGAGGCTGACAGTTCTTCGTAGGCAGGCGCCTTGCGGTGAATCGGCATACGTTCTTGCTCGCCGATCGGGCCACGCTCGTCGATTGGGTTGCCGAGAACATCCATGATGCGGCCCAGAGTTTCCAGACCAACCGGGACAGAGATCGGTGCGCCTGAGTCGGTGACAGTCAGTCCCCTCGACAGCCCCTCTGTACTGCCCATCGCAATAGTACGAACCACGCCGTCGCCCAGCTGTTGCTGCACTTCGAGCGTTGTTTCCTTACCTTCGACCTGCAGGGCGTCATAAACCTTCGGGACAGATTCCCTGGGGAATTGCACGTCAATCACCGCGCCAATAATTTGAACGATACGACCGCTACTCATGTTCGGTTCCTCTTAATTACTAAATTCCGGATTCTTTCTGAATATCTGTTTGCCAATCTTTGCGCCTCGCGGCGCCAGCCTGCTGTCTTATCAGACGGCTGCTGCGCCACTGACGATCTCGGACAATTCCTGCGTGATCGATGCTTGTCTGGCCTTGTTGTAAATCAGGCCGAGGTCTTTGATCAGGTCACCGGCGTTATCCGTGGCATTTTTCATCGCCATCATCCTGGCCGCCTGCTCGCAGGCGATATTCTCCACAACAGCCTGATACACCTGTGATTCGATGTAACGGACCAGGAGAGAATCGAGAAGCGCTTGGGCTTCTGGCTCGTAGAAGTAGTCCCAGTGGTGCTTGAACGCCTTGTTCTCCGACGCTTGCAGTGGCAGCAATTGCGCAACCACAGGCGTCTGGGTCATGGTGTTAACGAAAGTGTTGCTGACAACGTACAGACGATCGATTTCACCGGCTGCAAACTTGTCCAGCATCACCTTTACGGCTCCAATTACGTCTTCTACTTTCGGGGCATCGCCGATGCCACGCACTGCGGCAACCACATGTCCGCCATAAGTGTTGAAGAAGGACGCGGCTTTAGCGCCGATCACACCGATGTCGATACCGACGTTCTGTTCTTTCCAGCCCATCATCCCCTTCACAGTTGCCTTGAAGGAGTTGACGTTGAGACCGCCGCACAATCCACGGTCTGAAGAGACGACGATATAACCTACACGCTTCACCGCTCTGTTGCTGAAATAGACATGGTGGTACTCAGGCGTCGCGTTAGCCACGTGCCCAATCACTTCCCTCATGCGCAACGCATAGGGCTTACCAAGTGTCATGCGGTTCTGGGCCTTGCGCATCTTGCTCGCAGCCACCATCTCCATCGCGCTGGTAATCTTCGCCGTGTTCTTGATGCTGGAGATCTTGGTTCTAATCTCTTTGCCGACAGCCATATCTCACCCGTTCTTTATCGGTTACCAGGTCTGTGTGGCTTTGAACTTCTGGATGGAAGCTCGCAGCTGCGCAGCGATGTCGTCGTTGTAATCGCCTTTCTCGTTGATCTTGGCCAACAGTGCTGAACACTCGGCATTGGCGTAAGACAACAACGCTCGTTCGAATGCCACTACCTGCTTCAGTTCGACATCCTTCAGGAAGCCTTCGTTGGCTGCGAACAGCACCATTGCCATCTCCGCGACGGACAGCGGGGAATACTGTGATTGCTTCATCAGCTCGGTGACGCGCTGACCGTGCTCCAGCTGAGCGCGGGTGAACTCGTCCAGGTCTGATGCAAACTGGGCGAAGGCCGCGAGGTCGCGATACTGCGCTAGAGCCAGACGGATACCACCACCGAGCTTCTTGATGATCTTGGTCTGAGCGGCACCACCGACTCGGGATACTGACAGACCGGCGTTGATCGCTGGACGGATACCAGAGTTGAAAAGGTTGCTTTCCAGGAAGATCTGACCGTCGGTGATAGAGATCACGTTGGTCGGAACGAACGCAGAAACGTCACCAGCCTGCGTTTCGATGATTGGCAACGCGGTCAAAGAACCGGTCTTGCCTTTCACTTCGCCGTTGGTGAACTTCTCAACGTAATCGGCGTTCACGCGTGATGCACGCTCCAGCAGACGGGAGTGCAAATAGAACACGTCGCCTGGGTATGCTTCTCGGCCTGGCGGACGACGCAGCAGCAGGGATATCTGACGATAGGCCCATGCTTGTTTGGTCAGGTCGTCATAAATAATCAGGGCGTCTTCGCCGCGGTCACGGTAATACTCACCCATTGAGCAGCCCGCGTACGGAGCGATGAACTGCATGGAGGCGGGGTCAGAGGCGCTGGCTGCCACCACAATGGTGTATTCCATCGCGCCGTGCTCTTCCAGCTTGGATACTACGTTGGCGATAGAGGACTGCTTCTGGCCCACTGCAACGTAGATACACTTAACGTTCTTGCCCTTCTGGTTGATGATGGCGTCGACGGCTACTGCGGTCTTGCCCACCTGACGGTCGCCGATGATCAGCTCGCGCTGGCCACGACCAATAGGCACCATCGCGTCGATCGCTTTCAGACCAGTTTGTACTGGCTGATCAACTGATTGACGGGCGATTACACCAGGGGCCACTTTTTCAACCGGGGAGCTGTGCTTGGCGTTGATCGGGCCTTTACCATCAATTGGCTTGCCCAGCGCGTCCACAACGCGGCCTTCGAGTTCCGGACCCACCGGCACTTCCAGAATACGCTTGGTGCAGCGACAGGTTTGACCTTCCGCCAGCGTTTTGTAGTCGCCGAGAACAACGGCACCAACTGAGTCTCTTTCCAGGTTCAGCGCCATACCGAAGATGCCGCCGCCGAATTCGATCATCTCGCCATACATGACGTCTGCGAGGCCATGAATACGGATGATACCGTCGGATACGCTGACGATCGTGCCTTCGTTCTTGGATTGCACGGAAACATCGAGATTATCAATTCGCTGCTTAATAATTTCACTGATTTCTGATGGATTCAGTTGTTGCATGCTTTTTCCCTCATTCCCAGATTTTCTAGGAATTCATTGCTTCGGCTAATTTGGTCAATTTTCCCCGGACAGAACTATCAATCACGGTGTCGCCTGCTCTGATAACAGCGCCACCAATCAGATATTGATCAACTCGAGTCTGCAGATTGATTGCTCTGTTCAAGCGAGTCTGGAGTGCCTGGGTAATTTTGTTCACAACTTCTTTGTTCAGTTCAAACGCTGTTGACAGCTCTACATCAACAGTCATTTCCTGATTCGCTTTCAATACTTCGAACAGCTGGGAGATCTCTGGCAGAAGCAGCAAACGCTTGTTTTCCGCCAACAAGCGGACCAGATTTCTGGCCTTGGGCAGAAGTTCATCGCCACACAGCTCTACCAGCAGGCTGGCTTGTTCTGCTGCCGTCAGTGCGGGTGACAGCATGGTTCTGCGAACGGTTTCGTTCGCAGAGACGTCTGCCAGCAGCTTGAGCGCCTGAGACCAGATGCTCAGCTCTCCAGCCGCGAGCGCGACTTCAAAAGCAGCCTTCGCGTAGGGTCGGGCTAATGTAATTGACTCTGCCATTGCTTATCGCCTATAGCTCTGCTGCGAGCTTGTTCATCAGCTCTTCGTTGGCGGCCTGATCGATTGCGTGCCCCAGAATCTTCTCCGCGCCAGCCACTGCTATTGCAGCAACCTGCGCACGTAGTGCTTCTCTGGCTCTTTGCGTTTCCATTTCGATCTCGGCTTGCGCGGCAGCAATCAGACGCTGCCCTTCGACTCGAGCTTTGTCTTTCGCTTCATCGATGATCTGATTGGCGCGCTTGTTAGCTTGCTCAATCAGTTCAGCGCCCTGCTGCTTCGCTGCGCGCAACTCATCAGCCGCTTTATTCTGTGCAAGATTCAAATCGCGCTGGGCACGCTCAGCTGCTTCAAGCCCTTCAGCAATTTTCTTCTGTCGTTCTTCAAGAATCGCGGTAATGGGAGGCCAGACATATTTCATGCAGAACATGACAAATACTGCGAACGCAATAAGTTGCCCGATTATGGTTGCGTTGAGATTCATGCAAGTACCCCAAAATAAACGTTTGTAGTTAACATAGTTCTATCCGTTAACTGCCTGACTATCCGCTCTATCGATTAGATGAAGGGATTTGCAAAGATGAACAGGAACGCCATACCCACGCCGATGATGGAGATTACGTCCACGAATGCTGCTACCAGGAAGAACTGGGTCTGCAGTTTTGGTGTCAATTCTGGTTGACGAGCAGAGCTCTCAATCAGCTTGCCACCGAGGTTTCCGAAACCGATCGCGGTTCCAGCACCACAGATGCCGAATATGATTGCGGCTGCGAGCAAAGAAAAGGCTTGTATAGTTTCCATTTTTATCTCCAAGGTTTACTAAGATTTAAAGTTATTGATTAATGGGTTTATCAGTGAGTCGTTTGGTGAGCCTGGTTCATGTACACGATCGTAAGCATCATGAACAAATAGGCCTGTAGCGTGACCACCAGAATGTGGAATACCGACCAGCCAAAGTGCATTGGCAACTGCCAGTAACCGACAAGGCCGATCACAAGGAAGATCACCTCACCTGCGAAAAAATTACCGTAGAGTCGCAATGCCAGTGATACAAATTTCGCGAAGAAGCCGGGCAGCTCCAGCAACAGATTGAGAGGAATAGCCCACTTGCCGAAGGGGTGGAACGCAAATTCGCCGAGGAATCCGCCCAGGCCTTTGACTTTGATGCTGTAGAAAATAATCAGTATGAATACACCGATGGCGAAGCCCGCGGTAATATTGAGGTCAGTAGTTGGCACAGCCTTGAAGTACAGGTGGGGATCGCCAGCGACCCACTGCGCAAACATTGGGATTACGTCTACAGGGATCAGATCCATCGTGTTCATCAGGAAGATCCAGCAGAAAATGGTCAGGGCCAGCGGGCCAATCAGATCATTCTTTCCGAAGAAGGTGTTCTTGACGTTGGTTTGCACCATCTCAACGATTATTTCGAGGAAATTCTGCAGGCCGCCCGGCGTGCCGGAGGTCGCTTTGGAAATGCAGAAGCGGAAAAGGCCGAGGAACAATACACCCAAGAGAACGGAGATCATCATCGAGTCGACGTTTATTGCCCAGAAGCCCATCTCTGCAGCTTCTTCTGTCGAATGGGCAAAACCCCAGGTACCGTCAGCATGCTTGCCATAGGTCAAAAAACCAAGATGGTGCTGAACGTATTCCGACGCGGTTTGTGCTGTTTCTACTACTTCGTGTGAATTTGCCATGAATTAAACTTTATAAAAGTAAATTTTGGGGACTTAAATTCCGTGCTTGCCCGTATGCGTCAGTATTAACGCCGTCAAGCCTGTTACATACACAATTATGAACCCTGAAAAAAGTGCTGGCGTGCTCAAGGGTTCTAAGAATACAAAGGCCAAAGCGAAACCGGCGCAGGTCAATAAAATCTTGATTCCTTCGCCGACGTAAAACGCTCTGACGATTTTCTTTGCTGCTCTCGCACCTCTATACCGAAACGCTTTTACTGAAAAGTACGCATTTGGTATGGCGCATATTAAACCGCCAGACAGCAAAGAATAAGCTACTACCCAACCCTGTACCGCGTAGCCGACCACTGCAATTAGCACCGCAGTAGCGAACTGACTGGCAATTATCTTTCGGATAGGAGGAGCTTTTATGGTTGACACGGTGCTTTTATTTGGTCCTACAGCATCCAATGCCATGCAAGGCAGCGCATTATAGGGACATTAGGAACCCTAATCAACAGCAAAAAGCCTTCATTTGATATGAGACAATATGCCGTCAAGCTCATCCAGGCTGTTGTATTTCAATGTCAATTTCCCAGCCCCTTTGGAGGTGTGCTGGATCTGTACGTTTGCACCGAGTGTTTCCGAGAGCCTTTCCTCAAGGCTCTTGATGTCGGGATCTCTTACAAATCCCGGCTTCTTCACGGCACCCTCTTCGGTTTGAAGTCGTCGTGCCAGCGCTTCTGTCTGCCTTACGGACAGGCCTTTTCCAACGACAGTTTTGGCAGCCTCGTTCTGCAGCGCCTCGGACAGAGTCAACAATGCGCGGGCATGGCCCATCTCCAGATCGCCATGTTCAAGCATTAGCCGAACGTCTGGAGTCAGGCCAATCAATCGCAACAGATTGGCGACCGCCGCGCGCGAGCGCCCCACTGCATCCGCGACTTCCTGCTGTGTCAGGTCGAACTCATCCTGCAGACGCTTGAGTGCTACGGCCTCTTCGATGGGATTGAGATTTTCTCTCTGAATGTTTTCGATCAACGCCATCGCTATCGCAGATTCGTCACTGACCGGTTTGATAATCGCGGGGATCATGTCCAGGCCCGCGATTTGCGTCGCACGCCAGCGTCTTTCGCCGGCAATTATTTCATAGCGCGTGTCTGAAATGGGGCGAACCACGATCGGTTGCATTACGCCCTGCGCTTTGATTGAAATGGCCAGATTCTGGAGAGCCTCTTCATGCATGTCCGTTCTAGGCTGGTATTTGCCTCGCTGAATCAAATCAATCGGGATATTTCTGAGATCGCCGTCTTTATCCTGACGGATGGTGTTCAATTCCATACCAGTGGCGGGGTTGGTCGCCGATTTGTTGCTGGAGCCGCCTAACAGCGCATCCAATCCTCTGCCTAGTTTCTTTTTAGCCGTCATCTCAAATTCCGTTCTTTTCAGTTTTTTGCCTCAGGAATCCTGCGACATCAAGCGATCTTTTTTGCCTGCTCAATGCGTCTGATCATTTCGCCGGCCAACGCCAGATAGGCGATTGCGCCTTTGGACTGACGGTCGTATTGCAGTACCGGCATCCCATAACTCGGGGCCTCAGCCAGCCTGATATTGCGAGGCACAACGGTGCGGTAGACCCTGTCACCGAAGTGTGTGTATAGCTGATTGGAAACCTCTATAGTCAGCCTGCTGCGCGGATCATACATGGTGCGCAGGATGCCCTCGATCTGTAGCGTCGGGTTTAGCGTGCTGCTGATGGCCTGAATGGTTTCCACCAACGCTGACAATCCCTCCAATGCGTAATATTCGCACTGCATCGGAATGAGGACCCCCTCTGCAGCAACCAGCGCGTTGATCGTCAGCATGTTCAATGAGGGCGGGCAATCGATAACGATAAAGTCGTATTGCTCTTTCACTGTCGCAATGATTTCGCGAAGACGAGTTTCTCTGTTATCCGCCTGCAACAGCGCCACCTCTGCAGCAGTCAAATCTCCATTTGCCGGCACGAGATCGTAGCCGCCCGGGGTTTGCACTACGGCCTCCGGGATACTCGCTTCACTCATCAGTACTTCGTAGATGGAGAGCTCAAGGTCGGACTTGTTGATCCCGCTACCCATAGTGGCATTGCCTTGCGGATCAAGGTCGATCAGCAGCACCCGTCGCTTGGTTGCACTCAGGGACGCCGCGAGGTTAACCGACGTAGTGGTCTTACCAACCCCTCCTTTCTGATTCGCAACTGCCAGTACTCTACCCAATTGTATGTAACTCCGATGCCATCATTTCGATAATATGCCGCTCTTCCGTACTCCCGGGAAGCTCCACTTTTTTCGCACTCACAAGCTTGAAGTCTTCAGGCAACTTGGCAAGCTCATCGGTCGGATACTGACCCTTCATGGCGATGATCTTCGTTGGGGCTATCGCTCCCGCCCCTTTTGCTTCATCAGTTCGCTTGTTGAGATGTCTTGTCATATTGACCAGATCGGCAAGCGAGGAGAATGCACGACACACGATGATGTCGACAGGCTCCTCACTATGAAACTTCTCGATGCGCTCATTCTGGACATCAATGTTATCAAGCCTCAACTGCACCTTTGCCTGAAAAACAAAGCGAGTCTTCTTGCCATTGCTGTCCAGCAGTACGAAGTTCTTCTCCGGGAAACAAATAGCGAGAGGGATGCCCGGGAGACCAGGCCCTGTGCCGACATCAAGAATGCGCTGCCCATTGATAAACGGCACCAGAGTAAGACTGTCCAGCAGATGTCTGGAGAGCATCTCCGAAGAGTCTTTCACTCCTGACAAGTTGAAAGCCTTGTTCCACTTGATCAGCAGGTTGAGATAATCGAGTAACAGGGATTTCTGTTTTACATTCAGCGACAGGTCAAGCTGATCCAACCCAATCTGTAATTTGTCCGCAATGCTTTCGCTTGCCATGGTAGTCCGATCCGCTTTGATCAGGCCGACTTAGCGCGGACTGCCTGGTATTTTTTCAGATATATCACCAACAGAGAGATGGCAGCCGGGGTCATGCCTGGAATCCTGGTCGCTCTGGAGATGTTCTCCGGACGAACTTTTTGTAGCTTTTGCTTCAATTCGTTGGAGAGACCTTGCATTTGCTGATAGTCAAAGTCCTCTGGCAAAGGCGTATCTTCCTGGCGCTTCAGCTTCTTGATGTCTTCTTCCTGACGATCAATGTACCCCTGATACTTCAGTTGAATCTCAACTTGTTCGGTGATCTGTCTCGCCAGCTCTGGAGATGCTGGCAACTCTGCCGCCACTTCGGAGATTGCTTGCGTGAGCGTCTCATAAGTAACTTCCGGCCGGGCAAGCAGGTCTGCGAGACTGTATTCCCGGACCATTGGCTTCTCAAGCAGCTTGTTGATTTCTTCAGCCTTGGCGGATGTTGGTTGAATCCAGGAGGCTTTCAAGCGTGACAGTTCTCTGCCAATACCCTCTTTCTTGATGCTGAAATGTTCCCAGCGCTCATCATCGACTAGGCCCAACTCCCTGCCCTTCGGGGTCAGTCGCAGATCCGCATTATCTTCACGCAACAGCAGGCGATACTCGGCCCGACTGGTAAACATTCGGTACGGCTCAGTTGTTCCAAGCGTGATCAAATCATCTACCAAAACCCCGATGTAGGCCTCATCACGACGAGGGCACCAGCGCTCTTTGCCTTGCGCGTACAACGAGGCGTTGAGTCCCGCCAGCAATCCTTGAGCAGCGGCTTCTTCGTATCCTGTAGTACCGTTGATCTGGCCAGCGAAGAAGAGGCCTTTGATGAACTTGGTTTCAAGCGAATAGTGGAGATCGCGCGGGTCGAAATAGTCGTATTCGATAGCATAACCGGGTCTGGTGATGTGCGCGTTTTCAAACCCTTTTATCTCTCTGACCAAAGCAAGCTGCACATCAAATGGCAGGCTGGTAGAGATGCCATTTGGATAAAGTTCGTGAGTGCTGAGACCCTCCGGCTCCACAAAAATCTGATGTGACGTCTTGTCTGTAAAGCGCATGACTTTGTCTTCGATGGACGGGCAATAACGAGGACCAAGCCCCTCGATCACGCCTGTATACATCGGCGAACGGTCGAGCCCGCCACGGATTATTTCATGACAACGCTCGTTGGTAGACGTGATATAGCAATTGACCTGCTGCGGATGCTCTTCTGCACGCCCCAGGTAGGACATCACGGGGATGGGCGTGTCCCCAGCCTGCGGCGTCATCACTGAAAAATCCACTGATCGAGCATCGATTCTTGGTGGAGTGCCTGTCTTGAGCCTGCCTACGTTGAAGGGAAGTTCTCTAAGTCTTTGTGCCAGAGCAATCGAAGGTGGATCACCCGCCCTGCCACCAGCGCTATTTTCGAGGCCAATGTGTATTTTGCCCCCCAGGAAAGTTCCCGCCGTCAAAACTACTGTTGGTGCGAAAAAGCGTAAACCCATCTGAGTGACAACACCAGCCACTGTATCCGAATGGATAATAAGATCTTCTACAGGCTGTTGAAATATATCGAGATTTTCTTGATTTTCCAGAATGCTTCTAACAGCGGCTTTGTATAAAATTCTGTCTGCCTGTGCTCGCGTGGCACGGACAGCAGGGCCTTTGCTACTGTTCAGGACTCGAAACTGAATGCCCCCTCGATCTGTGGCTCTAGCCATTGCACCACCCAGAGCATCGATTTCCTTGACCAGATGAGTCTTGCCAATACCGCCAATGGCTGGGTTACACGACATCTGTCCCAACGTCTCAATATTGTGAGTTATCAACAGAGTACGTGAACCCATGCGGGCCGCTGCCAAAGCCGCTTCGGTGCCGGCATGGCCGCCACCAACGACAATTACATCGTACTTTTTTGAAAAATCCATGAGACACCAGGTTTTTGACCAAAACAAATGGCCGGTAAGTATAAGCTTTGGAATTCAAAATTGAAGTATTAAATTCCTAGAGGATATTTTTCCTCTGAAGGTTTGCAGGAATAACAAATGTATAAATATATATGTATGTAAATATTAAAAGAGTTTAATGCTGTTAATGAATATGGTGATGCGCACTTCTGTGGAAAACGTCTTTAATATTATTTAAATCATGCAGTTAACAGAAAGATAACTACGTTGATAAAGTCTGTTTAAGCTCTTCAGAAACTCTGTGTGTGCTGTGCACAAATAGGTGATTTATACATCGGGCTGACTACGAGGCGTTTTCTATCCACTGATAATAGTGATCAATCCTTGGTTTATGTACAGGTTATTACAAGGATATCGACAAGAAAAAAAACCTATTTCCCTACGCAAAAACTCGAAAAAATCTTTCCTAGAAGGTCGTCTGTGGAAAACTCACCCGTAATTTCTCCAAGATGTTGATGTGCATGTCGAAGATCTTCAGCTACCAGTTCTCCAGCACCTTTGCCTAGTAGTTGGGTTTCTGCTTCAAGCAGACATTTCCGTGCGCTTTCCAGCGAATCAAGATGTCGGCGTCTCGCGATAAAACCGCCTTCCCCCGCTGATTGGTATCCCATGCAATCCTTTAGGTGGTCCCTCAGCAGTGCAAGCCCTACTTTATTTTTTGCGGATATATTAAGCGTGGTGATGATGTT
>CAIRBI010000249.1 GCA_903876785.1 uncultured Gammaproteobacteria bacterium | reverse complement strand
TACCCATTTGCTGGCATCCACGTTGACGACATCGGTATGGGCCATCAACAGCAGAGGCCGTTTGCTGCCATTGCCGCGCAGCCTTGCGACCAGATTGGGACGATTCTCGACCAGGGTGAAAGTCTCTACCTCGATGCCCTCAGCCTGCAGAGTACTCAGCAGATAATTGACGAGATCGATCTCGCGACCGGGCGGGTCCGCCGTATCGGTTTGCACCATGGCCTGGAAGTGCCGCAGTGTCTCTGCATCGATGGCAGTGCGCTCGGCGTTAGCAGCCCAGCTGGACGCCGCCGCCAAAGTCATTGCAGCGCATAGAGAATGGTGCAACAGCATTCTTGCGGCCGTGGTGTGTGACTTGTTCATGGGCGTGTTCATGGGCTTTTTCACGGAGCTCTCCCGACAGACAAAATGGGTGACAGATTCAGAGGACGACCAGATGCTACGGAAGTTTGCGGCGATTTGCACCGGTTCTTCAGTCTGCATTATGATCATCCTCAGTTTTCATGCGCTTCCCTGACACTGCACTCAAAAAATCAAGAATAGAGGCCCACCAATGCGACACACGAATGCCGGACTGATTGTCAAACCCCTGACCGCCGCAATACTGTTGTGGAGCGCCCTGAGTTATGGCGCTGATGCGACCACCTCCTCGATCAAGATGATCGACCCTGCCGCCTTCAATATCGACCAGACGGAAATTGCCGAGATCAAGACGCAGATGCAAGCCGCTGTCGATGGTGGCCACATCCCCGGAGCCTTGCTGCTGGTAGGCAACAACGACGGCGTGGGCCTGCTCGAGACTGCGGGAAGCCAGGGGCCTGACGATGCAACGCCGATAGATGCCCAGACCCTCTTCCGCATCTACTCCATGACCAAACCAATCATCAGTGTGGCCGCCATGACACTGGTAGAAGACGGGCTGTTACGCGTCGAGGACCCGGTCAGCAAGTACATCCCCGAATTTGCCGACATGCAGGTCATCGACAGCGCCACAGGGGCCGTCACCGCGGCGCGCAACACCATGACAGTGGAACACCTGTTGACGCACAAGTCCGGGCTGATTCAGGCGATCTTCTCGCCGGGCACCGCACTGGGCAAGCAATACACCGAGCAGATCCCCTCCAACGGCAGTCTCACCGCGCTGCAAGTTGCCCAGCGCATCGGCAAGCTGCCGCTGTTCTTCGAACCGGGGACCAAATGGCACTACGGACACTCGACAGATGTGCTGGGCGCCGTGCTGGAAGTTGCCGCCGGTCAGACGCTCGACGTGCTGCTCAAGGAGCGCATCTTCGATCCTCTGGGCATGGACGAGACGTCTTTCTATGTGCCCGCCGACAAGGCTGCACGCATCGCCGAACCGATCCACGGGGCGATGGCTGACAACACCGTCGTCAGGCCCTTTCTATCCGGCGGTGGCGGCCTCAACTCGACGACCGAGGACTACCTGCGCTTCGCCAATATGCTGCTCAACGGTGGCGAATATGGTGGAGAGCGGATCATTGAGGAGGCTACACTGGGCCTGATGACAGAGAAGCGCATCGACGAGAGCGTTTCCAGGGAACACTTTTTCTTCGGCAACCGAGGCAACTGGAGCATGGGCTTTCATCTGCAGCCAATTACCGCGGACAACCCCGATGGCCCGCACAACTTCGGGTGGCGTGGCATCGGGGGAACTTTGTTTCTAGTCGATCGGGAGAATGACTTCTTCGTGCTCTACATGGAGCAGAAGATGAACGGGCCACGCGGAGCGCCCTTTGACAACAACACGGCCCAACGTATGGTGTACGAGGCCGTGCTGGACTGAAGTGCAGTGCAGTGATTATTCCTTTTGTTCGTAGTGACCCATCAGCATGCCGGTGCCGAGGACGTGGCCTTCCATTGCCGTCAGCAGGTCGGCCTTGTTGAGGCCAGCCGCTAGATTCAACGCAGCATCCAACGCATAGACGCGGAAGTGATAGGCGTGCAGCTTGCCATCGACGGGAGGGCGAGGACCAAAGTATCCGGCCTGACGTATCCCGTTGAGGCCGTTGATCATGCCAGCCAGCTCGGCAATACCAGTGACCCCCGCTTCCTTCATCAGCGCTTCTGGCAAGCCTGAGGCCGCAGCGGGAATGTTGTAGGCCACCCAGTGCACGAAAGGCTCTGGTGTCGGGGCGATGGGATCATCCATCACCAGTGCCAGTTGTACGGTACCGGCGGGCAGATTGCTCCAGCTCAGTTGCGGAGAGACATTCTCACCGTAGGCTGAATGCTTTAATGGCACGGTGCCGTGATTTTCGAAGGCAGGGCTGCTGACGGTGATGGTGTCTTCCATTTCGGCGGAAGAAACCAGGCTCGACGCCAGCGACAGGCCCAGTACAAAGGCGCCCAGGGCTTTATTGATCAGATTCATTGCGTGACTCCAGTAAATTCGGAAGTGATTGGGGTTCGAATGGCACGGGGATGATAGCCTTGATGGCCGCAAAGCAGAAGCCATGGGGCTGCACTCAAACCGGAATTACATTCTGATGTTGCGCCCGCTCCATTTCGGCTTGAATCTCGGCGGCCGCCGCACTGCTCAAAGCAAAAGTTACGTCTCCGTCAGTTAGTCGATGTAATAATTTTCTATATCATGGCATTAACAATGCCATCCGTGAGATTGAAGCTAGTCATGTTGCCTGAAGCAAATAACACTCAGACGCCCAACGCGTCCACTGCGCAGATTGCGCATTACTACAACTCCAACACTACGCATTTCCTGCAATTGGGTGGCAGTGGTTCGGCAGCCGCCATCCACCGCGCGATCTGGGCGCCGGGAGTCACCAATAGGGAACAGGCCTTTCTTTATCTGAATGCATGGGTCGCCCAGGCTGTGCAACCATTACTGACGGGAGCACCATCCGAAGTGCATCTGCTGGACCTTGGCTGTGGAGTGGGTGGGACGTCGACCTGTTTGGCTCAGACACTCGGTATTCGGGTCACAGGCGTAACACTGAGTGCGGCACAGGTGGAAATTGCCAGGCAGAGAGTTGAAGCGCTGGGACTGACGGGGCAGGTCGATTTCATTCTGGGGGATTTTTCCGAGCTGCCGACGATAACTTCTGTTCAAGCAGCCTGTGCCATCGAATCCTTCGTGCATACAGCAGATGCCAGTGCCTTCTTTGCCATGGCCGCGCGCCAGATTCAACCGGGTGGACGCCTGATTATCTGCGATGATTTTCTCAATCCCCCGCATTCCCCCCAAGCCTTGCGCTGGGTCGGCCGTTTCGTGCGTGGCTGGCATTTGAACAATCTGCTGCCGGTCAGTACTGTCGAAAAGTTGGCAGCGGAAGCGGGATTTCAGCTGATCGAGACGCAGGATCTGTCGCCCTATCTGCGCTCATTCAATCCGCTGTGGTTATGGCTGGTAACGACACTCACACGACTGCCACTGCGCTGGGCCTACTGGCAGAATCTCTCCGGGGGTACGGCACTGCAGGTGTGTGTGAAAAGGGGGTGGACGCAGTACCGGGCGCTGGTGTGGGAAAGGAGCTGACCGAGGGTCACTGACGCGTGGCGTAGTCAGACTCCAGACAGAGCCTGGCCATGTCCTGAGCATGCTGCAGTTGCTCCGCAGTCAGTTTCCTTGCAATGGTATCCGGGTTACGCACGATCCTTCCGCGCATGGTGTCAGTCGCCATTGCCACGGCGATGTGCGTCCACATGAATGCCATCTCATGATTCGACTGATCAAAACTATGCAGATATCGTCGTGCTGGAACATGAGTTGAAGTCTTTAAGCGTGATGTTCTCGCAGGCAGACATTTTCAAGATTATGGGTCCTAATTCTGCTGCCTATGTGGGTATGGGCAGCAGAATTGGAATACTAGAAGTGTAGTGGCATAGTGAATTTGGCCAGCTGATTCTGGGTGATATGATCACTCAACTAGGAAATCAGGTGGCAATATGGACAAGACAAGAAAGAACTTTGACCCGCAGTTTCGACTGGACGCGGCTCAGCTCGTGGTGGACC